>JAKBYW010000287.1:0-3967 GCA_021840275.1 Chloroflexota bacterium
TGGCGAGGGCCTTTTCAAAGGCTGTGTGGGAAGCAGCTGTAACAAGTTTAAATCCGCCGTGTTCTTTTTCCAGGGCGTCACGCACCAGTTCACGATCGAGCGCATTGTCGTCTGCGTAGAGAATGCGAATGGGCTGGCTCATAAATGATCCTCCGAGGGCAAGATGTTCAACAATAACCAGTAACCTTCGATTTACTGAGCGACACTCAACCCGTCAATTCAAATCCAACAGGATCAGATCGGGCATCGGGTGGGCATTGCGCTCGGCTTGAAGACCGATGCTGCTAGCTTTCAGCCTGACTATAACGCGAATTCCTTCATGTTGACAGGGCGCTTGGGTCTGCGGCACAACGTCCGCCTTGCGCTGGGCGACGGGTGACCACCGATGCGCTTAATACTCTTTCCTGCGCTGTGACTTCGGGTTAAAATCCAGCCGCCATGAAGATACAACCACCATCCACGTTTTCGCGCGGATATTTCATCGCCATCCTTGCCACGCTGTTATGGTCGACCACCGGCGTGCTAATCAGTTATTTGAGCACGCACTATCAGCTTCCATCGCTCGTGCTGGCCTTTTGGCGTGACCTGTTCGTTTCGTTCGGGATGCTGGCCGGACTTTTGCTTTTCAGCCGCAAACGATTCCATCTTGAGAAACCACACTGGCCGTTCATCTTATTCTACGGCCTGACACTTGCGGTCTTCAATTCGATGTGGACGTTTTCCGTTCAATATAATGGCGCGGCGGTGGCAACCGTGCTGGCCTTTAGTTCGCCAGCCATGACCGCCATCCTGAGCCGCTTGATTTTCAAGGAACAGTTCAATGGCATCAAGATCTTTTCCATCCTATTGAGTCTATGCGGGACAATTCTCGTCTCCGGCGCAATTGATCCCTCGGCGTGGAAACTGAACCCGTCGGGAATCATCTTCGGACTGCTGACCGGTTTATTCTTCGCTTTCTACAATCTCGAAGGCAAACAGGCCGCGGACCAAGCCATCGACTCGTGGACAGCTCTCCTTTACAGCTTTTGCACGGCGGCGATCTTCTTATTTTTCTTCAACATCGGCGCAAACACCTTTGCCGGGAAATTTGCGCTGACAGATTTGATGTGGCTGGGGAATTCGGTCAGCGGCTGGGGCATTCTTTTCTTCCTCGGCATCGCGCCGACTTTGGGCGGGTTCGGGTTTTACACATTGAGTCTTCGTTACCTCCCGCCGACGGTTGCCAATCTTATCGCCACGCTTGAACCCGCGCTGACTGCCATCTGGGCTTACTTCTTCCTGAGTGAAATGCTGACCGGCATTCAACTGATCGGCAGTCTGCTTCTTTTCGCAGGAGTCATTTTGTTGCGCGCCGGCGATCAATCCAAAGACGTGGAAATGCCATGACGCCCAAATCCCTCGCCGCCTTTTTGGGTTAATCTTAACGTCATGACCAACATCCTCGTCATCGGAAGCCTCAATGCAGACCTCGTGGTGCGCGCCCCGCGTTTTCCCGCGCCGGGCGAAACCATTCAAGGTGAAGACCTCGTAACAGTTCCAGGCGGCAAAGGCGCAAATCAGGCTGTTGCCGCGGCTCGCCTGGGCGCAGACGTTGCCATGATCGGGCGCGTGGGCGCAGACTCTTTCGGCGCCAGCCTCATCGAAAACCTAAAACAAAATCATGTGGACGCAACTCACGTTACTCGCGACACATCTGCCGCGACCGGCACAGCTGTCATTGTGGTGGACTCGCATGGGCAAAACAGCATCGTCCTTTCGCCGGGCGCGAACGCAAAGGTCAAACCTGCGGATGTGGAACCCGCTTCCTTTCTGGACCCGAAGCTGCTCCTGCTTCAATTAGAGATTCCAACTGAGACGGTTTTGCACGCCGCCCGACTCGCCAAAGAAAGCGGATTGGGCGTCCTGCTCAACCCCGCACCAGCGCACGAGATGCCGGATGAATTGCTTGCGCTGGCAGATTTCATCATCCCCAATGAAACAGAATTAAGTTTGTTGGCAGGAAAAACGCCTGCACCTTCGGCGGGGAAAACCGTCAACGATGTGAGAAGCGCCGAAGCGGCCGCCCGCTCACTGGTCAGGCGTGAGGCGCAGATTGTCATCGTCACGCTCGGCGCGAACGGCGCGTTGATCGTCAACAAAGGCAGCGCGAAACATATCCCATCTTTTAAAGTAAATGTGGTCGACACAACTGCGGCGGGCGACGCTTTTATCAGCGGGTTTGCAGTCGCATGGCTGGGTGGTCAATCGTTGGAAGATGCCGTACAATATGCGTCTGCCTGTGGCGCGTTGGCCGTGACCAAATTCGGGGCACAGCCTTCGCTGCCAACAGCAAATGAAGTATCAAAGTTCATGTCGTTGCGAGAAGGAACATAACGACGACGAAGTAATCCCCCCATTTCGCAAGGAGAAAGTCCCTTGTTCTTTGGGGATTGCTTCGGGCTGGGTTTCGATACGGGCGAGAAAAGCGCTCGCCCTACTCAACCACCAACCCTCGCAAGGACACATAAAATTCATGAATCCAAGACACATTCTCTTCGACACTGACCCCGGCATTGACGACAGTCTCGCAATTTTGCTTGCGCTGGCTTCACCCGAATTAAAAGTGGAAGGCGTCAGTGTGGTGCATGGAAATTGCTCCGTGGATCAGGCGCTTACCAATGCACTTTCGATTTTGGAATTGGCAAAGGCCGAACAAATTCCTGTCGCGCGCGGATTCGAATTGCCGCTCGTGCAGCCATCTTTGCTTGCGCCAGAGACACACGGCAATACGGGCCTGGGCTATGCCCAACTCCCAGCGCCGAAAATCAAGCCAATTGCTCAACACAGTGTGGATTTTCTGATCGAGAAGATCATGTCTGCGCCGGGCGAGATGACGCTGGTCTGCATTGGCCCGCTGACAAATGTGGCCGTTGCCATTCGCAAGGAGCCGCGCATCGTGCAGGCCGTCAAGGATGTGATCATCATGGGCGGCGCGATCCGGCATCAGGGCAACACCACACCGCAGGCCGAGTTCAACGTTTATGTTGACCCACACGCGGCGCACATCGTTTATCACAGCGGTATGCCGATCACGCTCGTTCCGCTGGATGTAACTTATCAATGTGTTTTGACTCATGATGACGTAAACCGTCTGTTGAAGATCAAATCTCCAATTTCAACCTTCATCGTCGATTCAACCCGTTTTTACATGGAATTCCATAATGAATATCAAAAGATCGCGGGTTGTATCATCAACGATCCGCTCGCTCTGGCCTTGACATTTGCCCCTGAGCTGTGCGATTATGAGGGACATTTCGTGGATGTGGATATTTCCGGCGGAGTTTCAATGGGCAATACCTTCGCCGATTTTTATAAAATGACGAAGAGACCTGCCAACATGAAGGTCGCACTGGGCGTCCGTGCGCAGGATTTTATCGATTTATTCATGGAACGTGTTG
Organism: Chloroflexota bacterium; assembly: GCA_021840275.1. Classification (GTDB taxonomy): domain Bacteria; phylum Chloroflexota; class Anaerolineae; order Anaerolineales; family Villigracilaceae; genus Fen-1038. The sequence goes on from JAKBYW010000287.1 coordinate 3,438, forward strand.
GCAGGTTAAGCAGAACGATTTCAGCATAGGAGGTGCCCGCAGAAAACACCCCACACACCGCTTTATTGAAAAGATACCGTTCAACTTATAAAAGGAGCGTGCAACATGAAATTGATTGAAAGCATCAAGAAAGATTTCAGTACCATCACGTGGGTGCTCATGGTTGTTGCCATTGCCATTAACGTGGTCATGGGCGAGATCGTCGTCCTGCTCAAGCTGCCGATTTATTTGGATTCGATCGGCACCGTGCTGGTGGCAGTTACTTGTGGTCCATGGGCCGGCGCGTTAACCGGCGCCCTCTCGAACACCATCTGGGGCTTCTTGATCGATCCGAATGCCCTGCCCTGGTGGCCGGTTGCCATGTTCATCGGCTTTGTAGCCGGGTGGTGCGCTATTGGCGGCCTCTTCAAGAATTGGTGGAAGGCTGTCATCACAGGCTTCCTGGTGGCGCTGACCGCCGCGACCGTTTCGACGCCGATCGCGGTCTACATCTATGGCGGCATCACAGCCAGCGGTTCTTCATTCATCAC
>JAKBYW010000288.1:0-3945 GCA_021840275.1 Chloroflexota bacterium
TAAAAACAGCCCTCCGAGAAGGAGGGCTGTTTTGGTTGACTTATGCGTGTGCTTCAGCGCACCGTTGCGTTTACTGCGTCATCCAAACGAAAAGCTCCCAACCTTCTCTGGGAAGTGGGTTGCGGACGACGGGTACGCGGCAGTGCAAATGCTGTAAACATATTGGGCGGTATTTTACTCGAAAAGTGAAATGAGTCAATGATTTTGCCGCACCAATTTTGTAATTGATATGTCACTGCGAGTGATGGTTGAGTAGCCCGTGTTCGTCGGGCGTATCGAAACCAGAGCGAAGCAGTTCCCTGCTGTTAGGGGATTGCTTCGTCGCCAAAAACGCTCCTCGCAATGACATATTTCAAGTCGAATATTTCGTCGTCCGTGGCTGTGCTCTGTTAAGCTTTTTCCATCGCCTGCCTCAATACATAATCAACCATCTTCTCCGGGATGTTCACACCGGTAGTTGTGATGCTGTTGCGAAATTCCATCGTGTGATTGATCTCGTTGATGGTGAGTCCGTTACCAGTCTCGAAAAGATCGAGCGCCAGCAATCCGCCGCCGATGGCGTGTGCAGCACGGCGACACAATTCAGCGATCTCATCCGTCACCGGGCAGTTCGATGCGACTCCGCCGCGCGCGGTGTTGGTAATCCAATTTTCGGATGAACGGTAAATGGCGCAGATCGGTTCTTCGCCGATCACAAACGCGCGGATGTCGCGCCCCGGCTTGTTGATGTATTCCTGAATGTAAAAGACCTGATGGTTGACTCCGAGCGTAGCCTTGTGTTCGATCAGTGACTCCGCCGTGGAGCGGTTATCCACTTTTGCGAGCAGACGTCCCCACGAACCGACCACCGGCTTGAGCACGCACGGATAGCCAATCGCCTCGACCGCCGCCAGAGCGGATTCTTCGTCGAAGGCCATCAGTACTCTGGGAGTTGGGATTCCTTCCCGCGTCAAAATCTGGCTGGTGACGTATTTGTCGCCGCAGCGTTCGGCCACCATTGACGAGTTGACCACACGCAAGCCGTTGGCTTCGAAGATGCGCGAGATGTAAAGTCCACGCGAATAAGAGATGGAACGTTCAAAGACAACATCCACTTCATCCGGGAGTTTTGCAATATCGAAGAAGCGCTCGCCGTCCATGATGCGGACGACTTCCACGTTCGGGCGGCTGCCCAATTCTTCGAGCAATAATTTTTCCTCCGTCCGCAGACGGGTCATCAGAAAACCAACACGAGTCATGAATTATTCCTTTCGTAACTTTCCTGGAGCGACAAAATGATCTGTTTTGTCATCTGTTCAGTTGTCAACGTGCCGCCCATATCTTCAGTGACGTTGTTGCGAGCGATGCAATCGCTGACCGCATTCCGCAGATGCACGGCATTTTCAGTCTCACCGAGATAATCAAGCATCATGGCTGATGCAAGAATCGTCGCAGTGGGATTTGCCTTGCCCGTGTCAACCAAAGTCGGCGCGCTGCCGTGGACTGGCTCGAAGACCGCCGCGTCCGCGCCGATATTTCCAGACGCCGCGACGCCGAGTCCGCCGACGAACATGCAGGCTTCGTCGCTGAGAATATCGCCGAATAGATTCGTAGTGACGATGACTTCAAACTGCTCTGGTGCGCGGACAAGTTCCATCGCACAAGTATCCACAAGCATTTCATTCATCGTAATATCAGGATAATCTTTCGCAACTTCAAATGCTACCGAACGAAACAGTCCGCAGGTTTGGCGCAGGACATTGGCCTTATGAACAACGTGGACGGTTTTGCGTCCAGTCTGTCGAGCCATGTCAAATGCTTTGCGGATGATTCTCTCAGAGCCTTTGCGCGTGATGACTCTTTCAGTGATGGCGCGATTACCATCATCTTCCACGCGTTCGACGCCAGAGTAGAGTCCCTCGGTATTCTCGCGGACGATGAGCAGGTCAATGCCCGCGCGTGAAGACGGGTGGGGGATGGAGCGGGTTGGCCGCAGGTTGGCGTACAAATCCAGCGATTGGCGCATCCGCACGACGGGCGAAAAATAATTCGGGATGTTCGGCGGAGTTGTTACTGCGCCAAACAAAGCCGCGTCAGCGCCGCGAATTTTCTGTATGGTTGAATCAGGTAGCGGCGAGCCCGAGCGTTGATATTCTCCGTAGCCGATGCCGCATTCCACAAAGTCCCAATGAAGCGGAAGCGCCGTCAACACGTCTCGCGCGCTTGCGATCACTTTGGGGCCGATGCCATCGCCAGGGAGTAAACAAATTTTATACATAGATTCTCCATTCTCATGTCATTGCGAGACCGGTGTTCTTCCGTCGAAGCAATCTCTACTCTTGCGCGGGGATTGCTTCGGCAAAAAACGCCTCGCAATGACATTTAGTCAAGCAATTCCTGAATATCATGCTCTTTCAAAAAGTTGACGATGCCGCCCGCATCCGCGATCTTCAAGACAAAATCGGGCAGGGCGCGCGCTTGATAGGTGTGGCCCTTCGTGATGTTGGTGATCTGCCCGCTGGCGAGATCGACATCCACTTCGTCGCCCTCGTCAATGTCAGCAACCGCTTCGGGACATTCAAGAATCGGCAGGCCGATGTTGATGGCGTTGCGAAAAAAGATGCGCGCATACGACGGCGCGATGATGCACTTTGCCTGCGAGCCTTTGATCGCAATCGGCGCATGTTCGCGCGAAGAGCCGCATCCAAAATTCTGTCCGCCCACGATCACGTCGCCAGGCTTTACATTTTTTGCATACTCAGGCTTGATCTCGCAGAAAACATTCTTCGCAAGTTCAAGCGGATCGATCGTGATATTGAAACGGCCGGGGATGATCTCGTCCGTGTTCAGGTTTTCTCCAAACGTCCAGGCTTTGCCCATGAGGTTCTCCTTTTGTGTTTATGTCATTGCGAGGCGGTGTTCTTCCGCCGAAGCAATCTCCTCTCAACTTGGGGATTGCTTCGCCAAAGAACGGCTCGCAATGACGTGCTATGCCAAATATCCACGCGGATCAGTGATGCGACCCGTCAACGCAGTGGCGGCAGCAGTGGCCGGGCTGGCAAGATAAATCTCTGCCAGCGGGCTGCCCATGCGTCCGATGAAATTTCGATTCATTGTTGTCAACGCGCGTTCGCCCGCCGCAAGGATTCCGCCGTGACGTCCGATGCACGCGCCGCAGCCCGTGCCCGTCACAGTGCAGCCCGCCTCCATCAGGATTTCGATCAGGCCGTTCTTCATCGCCTTTTTGTAAATGCGTTCGCTGGCGGGCGTGACGATCACGCGCGTAAACGGATTCACCTTTTTGCCTTTGAGCATGTTCGCCACGATCTCGATATCTTCATAGCGCGCGTTCGTGCACGTGCCGATGTAAACCTCGTTCACTTCCAGACCCTCGACCTGTTCCAGCGGTTTGACATGATCCACATCTGGATGACAGGAAACTTGCGGTGACAACGCGGACACATCAATTTCGACGACGCGCTCATAACGCGGATTCACTGGGCCAAACGCTTCAAACGGACCCTTGGCCGGGGTCTCGCCTTCGAGGTAGTTGATCGTCACCTCGTCCGCTTCGATGAGGCCGCATTTCGCGCCGATTTCCGTGGACATGTTTGGAAAGACAATGCGTTCATTCATCGGCAGGTTCTTAATGTACTCGCCGCCAAATTCCACCGAGCGATATGTGCCGCCGTCCATGCCGAGCAAACCTGCAATGTAGATCATCACGTCCTTGGCATAGACTCCAGGTTGGGCTTTGCCCGTCAATTCAATGCGGATCGTCTCAGGGACTTTGAACCAGCATTTGCCCGTCACCCATGCCACGCCGATTTCTGTCGAGCCGAGTCCCGCGCCAAATGCGCCCAACGCGCCGTACGTGTTCGAGTGCGAGTCCGCACCGATGACGATTGCGCCGGGCGTGATGTATCCTTCCTCGATCATCACTTGATGACACACGCCCTGCCTGTA
>JAKBYW010000289.1:0-3933 GCA_021840275.1 Chloroflexota bacterium
TGCCGCTACCATGCGTGGACAACTTGTCGTGTTCGTATTGAATGATTTTTTCCTTCTTTGATCCAAGCAGAACGTCTGTCACGTGGCCGGCCCCGAACCGCTCGCCGGTGCGCCTGACGCACGACAAGAATTTTTGTGCCGGGATGGTGATGTCATCCAACGTGGGCGCTTCGGCATTGCAATTGTCACAGTTGCGGCAATTCGATTTAGAATAAGATTCGCCAAAATAATTAAGCAAAGATTTGCGCCGGCAGTTGACTTCATCCTCGGCATAACGCACGATGGCGTCCAGGTGCTGCATGGCCACACGGCGTTCGTCGCCTTCTTTTTGGTCAATGAAATATTTTAGTTTGGCAACGTCCGAATAGCTGTAAAGCAGGAGACAGTGTGCGGGCAGGCCATCGCGCCCGGCGCGCCCGATTTCCTGATAATAACTTTCCACGCTCTTGGGCAGGTCATAATGAAGCACGAAGCGCACATCGGGTTTGTTGATGCCCATGCCAAACGCAATCGTTGCCACGATGATCTGCGCGTCGTCGCGGATGAAGGCTTCCTGATTGCGGCGGCGCACGTCATCCTCCAGCCCGGCGTGATAGGGGAGCACCGAATGTCCCTTGCGCAGCAGGTGATCTGCAAGCTCGTCCACTTGTTTGCGCGAGAAGCAGTAGATGATTCCCGATTGATCTTTGAAGTGTTCAAGAAAGCGCGTGGTCTGGATGGCCGCCTCGCGTTTAGACGCGACTTCGATGTGGAGATTCTCGCGGTTGAAGCTGGCGACGAATTCGTTGGAGGCGGCGAATCCCAAAGTGGATTTGATGTCGGCTCGGACTCGCTGGGTGGCGGTCGCCGTTAAAGCTAGGCAGACCGCGTCGGGAAACCGGCGGCGGACATCCACCAGTTGACGATATTCAGGGCGGAAGTCGTGGCCCCATTCCGAGATGCAGTGCGCTTCGTCAATCGTCAGGCAATCCACTTTCAGCGTGGAAAGAAGCGAGAGAATGCGCGCGGTCAGGAGCGTTTCGGGGGCGACATATAAAAGTTTGACCTCGCCTCGTCGCACGTAATCCATATTTTCCTGATAGGCTTCGACGGAAAGTGAACTATTCAAAAATAATGCCGGGACGCCGTACGCGCGCATCTGCTCGACCTGGTCTTTCATCAGTGCAATGAGCGGTGACACAACGACGGTCAGCCCGCCGAAGATCAGCGCTGGAATCTGATAACACAAAGATTTCCCGCCGCCGGTGGGCATGACCGCCAGCGTGTCGCGTTTGTTGAGAACGTTTTCGATAACCTCGCGTTGGAGTGGACGAAAGGTCTCGTATCCGAAGGCAGCCTTGAGAATGGATTCAGGAGTCTGATGAGGCATCTGTATTGACTATCGTTCCTTGTTCGGAATTAACCAGCGCTGATCTTGAGCAGCGCATCCTTCAACTTTGCGACTTCATCCAAAGTGTTGTAATGCGCCGCTCCGACGCGCACCATGCCGCCGCTTTCTTCCAGGCCGAGTCGTTCGGTCACATTGATGGCATAATAATTTCCATCCCAAACGTAAATACCGTTTTGGGCGAGCTTCCCGGCGATACCGCGCGACGATTGACCTTTTAGGGTGAACGAAAAAGTCGCCACGCGTTCATCCAAACGGCGAGTATCGGTCAGGCCGTACAACGTCAGATTGGGAATGGATTGCAGAACATCCAATAAGGCCCGGCTGAGTTCAAACTCATACGAGCGGATCAGGTTCATGGCCTGTTTCAAGAGCAGACTGCGACCTGAGAATCCATCTTCCTTTAGCACGTCGGTTTGCGTACCAGTATATTGTTTGCCGACCCATTCGAAATATTCGATCGCGCCCAATACGCCGGCAATGCCTTCATGGTTTTGTGTTCCGGTCTCGAACTTGCCGGGCAGCTTGTCCGTCGCCGGACGGACCTTGTAGGCAAAGAGATTTTCCAAAATATTTTTCTTGCCATAAAGGATGCCGGAATGGGTTCCGAAAAATTTATAAGCTGACGAGACGAGGAAATCACAATCCAATCTTTGGACATCAATCGGTCCATGTGCTGCATATTGAACTGCATCCACGTAAACCAGCGCGCCTGCATCGTGCGCCATCTTGATGATCCTGCCGACCGGGTTGATCGTGCCAAGTGAATTCGATGCGTATCCCACCGCCACGAAACGCGGCTTGCGCTCAAGGGCTTTTTGAAAATCATCCAGCTTGAGTGTGCCATCTTCCACATCAAAATCCACCCAGTTGACTTTGCAACCGCGGTCCTCTGCGGCCAATATCCAGGGTGTGACGTTGGCATCGTGATCGAGACGGGTAACGACAATTTCATCGCCGGCATTCCAGGTCCGCGCAATGGAGCGGCTGATGTGCAGGGTCAGCGTGGTCATGTTCGCGCCGAAGATGATCTCCTCGGGGCTGGCCGCATTGTAGAAATCCGCCATGGCGCGATGCGCTTCATCCAAAACTGCATCAGATGCAACACTAGTGGGAAACGCCCCTTCATGATTGGCGTTGTTTTCTAACAGATATTTATTGATGCGCTCAAGGGATTGTTTGGCGATCTGTGTGCCGCCGGGGTTATCGAAAAAAATAGCCGGGCGGTTAAGGGACGGGAACTGGCTTCGAACAGCAGAGATGTCGAGGGACATTTGGGTTCTCCATGAATGGAATGTGTTCTCAAAAACTGTTTTGTAATTATAGCCCATAGGCTTTTCATGGAATTAAGTATTCCGATGATGTCACTGAAGCCCTCAAATCAAAAAGGCCCGGCTTCAAAAAGCCGGACCTTCACCCGTTAGATTAAATGACGGACGCCAGGGTGAGGGGGGCACCTTGGCGTCCGTCGGTGGCAAATATACTATAAGCCCGCTTGCCTGACAAGGGAATTGCCTTAGAAGACAATTAGAACAAATCATTTTGTATTTATGCCCCCGGTGGGAATCGAACCCACATCTCGGCCTTAGGAGTGCCTTGCACTATCCGTTGTGCTACAGGGGCGGATGAACCGAATTATACAACAAAGTAAAAGCAGTAAATTACATGCCGGTATCTTTTGGCGGAATGGTTGGACCATAATCCAGCACCTGGCGAACCTGGGTTGTCCCTTCGGGCGGAGCGACGATCTTGCGGTCTTCCATCACATCCACCAGACGCGCGGCGCGCGTATAACCGATCCTCATGCGGCGCTGCAGCATCGAAACGGAGGCGCGTCCCTCTCTGCGGACAAGGTCAATCGCATCGTTCAGCAACGGATCGTCATCGGTCGTTTGAACATCATCCCACAACGGTTGTTGTTTCAGCGGGACATTGCCGGGCATAGCGTCCGCAGGCGCGCCGGATACCGCGTAGGCGCTGGATTGTCCGGCCTGATTTTTCCAATATTCCACCAGCGTTTGGATCTCATGATCGGAGACGAACACACCTTGCAAACGCGCCGGGGCGGGCGCATCGGGAGCCTGGAAAAGCATATCGCCGCGGCCCAGCAGGCGTTCTGCGCCGGGTTGGTCGAGAATGACGCGGCTATCCGTGTTCGATGCGACTGCGAAAGCGATGCGCGCCGGAAAGTTGGCTTTGATCAGCCCCGTCACTACATCCACCGACGGGCGCTGTGTAGCCAGGATTATGTGAATGCCGGTGGCGCGCGCTAACTGCGCCAGGCGCGTGATGGTCTTCTCGGTTTCATCCGGCGCGATCATCATCAAATCGGCCAGCTCGTCGATCACGATCACGATGAACGGAAGTTTCTTTCCGCCTGTGATTTTCATGCGTGCGTTGTAATCGCTGATGTTGCGCGAGCCGGCCTTCGCAAAATCATGATAACGCTTATCCATCTCGCGCGTCATCCATTGCAGCGCGGCGATCACGCGCTCCATGTCGACCACCACCGGCGAGAGCAAATGCGGGATGCCGTTGTAACCGGT
>JAKBYW010000290.1:0-3918 GCA_021840275.1 Chloroflexota bacterium
TCGAGCAGCAAGTCGGCCAGCGAGAATGGGTTGAGACGCCCCCTGGCGCGCTGGAGCGCGGCAGAGACATCATGGAAGGCGAACAAAAAGCCAACCACATCCTCATTATGGGTGATGACCTTGATCAGGCGGTGATCGGCGATGGTCATAATGTTTTCCACCACAAAATCAATCTCGCGCCGGGTCAGCGGGTAATACTCCCAGTTCTGGACGAAGGCCTTATTGTATGCTTCCCCAATGCGGTCAGCCCACTGGAGTAATTCTTTTTTGTTCTTGAACTTCTTTACCGACAGCCCGCCGCGCTCAGCCACGCGTTGGGCAATCCGCTCGACACGCTCTGGAAGATGGAAACTATCGGCAGGCAAAAAGCAGGATACGAAATCCACTTCCTTGACAAAGCCCTGCGCCTCCACCAGGGACTGGTAATACGGCAGGTTGTAGTTGAGCATGGTCATGGTTTGGCGGTGCTCAAAGCCGAAGACCAGCACACCGTAACCATCCAGCGGGCCCATTCCTTTCGGCCCGATGACTGCATTCAGGCCGCGCCCTTTCGCCCACTCAAAGACGGCACCGAACAGTGCTTTAGCGGCTTCGGGGTCATTCTCACATTCGAACAAATAGAAGTCGGCTTCCTTGACATTATGATACTGATTGAAGGGTTTGTTCTCGATGGCAGCAATCCGCCCTACGTCACGGCCATCGCGCACCGCCAGGAAAAAATCCACATCCGAATGCTCGTGGAAGGGATGCTTTTTGCGATTGAGCTGGTTGTAGGCGTCAATGTTCAGCGGTGGCACCCACTGCGGGCAATCCTTGTAGAGGCGATAAGGCAGTTGCACAAAGCGTCGTACCTGGGCCTTGTTATCGGTATCCACTTTTTCGATGGTGAGCATGGACGACTCCTTGGACAGGAATGAGTGCATTTTAAGTATATAACAGAATCAATGCTTCACGAAAGGGCTTCGTAGCCAGGGCAATCGCATCTAAATTGAGGTAAAACTGGCTATCCCGTAGGAGGTAGCCATGCCCAAGAAGCCACTGGAAGCGATTGAGGAACATTTTAGCAAGGTCACGGATCCACGCAAGGACCGAACGAAAGAACACAAACTGATTAACATTATCGCCATTGCCATTTGTGCCGTAATCTGCGGAGCGGAAGGCTGGACGGACATCGAGAACTTCGGCAAAAGCAAGGAGTTGTGGCTGAGAACCTTTCTGGACCTGCCCAATGGAATACCTTCTCACGACACCTTTGGTCGGGTCTTCTCGATGATAAATGCGCAAGAGTTTCAGATGGCGTTTTGGGAATGGGTATGGGCAGTGAATGAACTCATTCAGGGACAAGTCATTAACATTGATGGGAAGTGTTTGCGTGGTTCCGACGATGAGAAATTGGGAAAACGGGCGATTTACATGGTCAGCGCCTGGGCGGCGGAGAATGAGATTGTCCTGGGACAGCGCAAAGTAGATGAAAAGTCGAACGAAATCACCGCTATTCCCGAATTGCTCAAGATTCTTTCCATCTCAGGCTGTATTGTCACGATTGACGCCATGGGAACGCAAACCAACATCGCCAAAACCATCGTGGAAGCCCAGGCAGAGTATGTTTTGAGCGTCAAAGAGAACCAGGGACACCTGTTTGAAGACATTGCAACCTTATTTGCCGTGGATCAGGCCAGCGATTTCAAGTACGCCGCTTATGAATACAAAAAGACGGTCAACAAGGGGCATGGACGCATTGACATTCGCGAATGTTGGAGCACCTCCGATCCTGCCTATTTGCGTCTCATCCGAGACTTGGAAAACTGGATCGGGTTGCGAAGTATTGCCATGGTGATTTGCACTCGCATCATCGGCGACAAGGTAACAAGATATGTGCGCTACTACATCACCAGTTTGCCCAATAATGCGGATCGAATCCTTCATGCGGTTCGCAAACACTGGTCCATCGAAAACAAGTTACATTGGGTGCTGGATGTCGCCTTGAACGAAGATCACAGCCGTGTCCGCAAAGACCAAGCTCCCGAAAACCTGGCGGTTCTGCGCCACATTGCTCTCAACCTGCTCAAACAGGAGAAAACGGCCAAAGGTGGCATTCACGCCAAACAACTGCAAGCCGCCTGGAACGATGAGTACTTGCTCAAGGTGCTGGCCGCAGGAATTTAGATGCGATTGCCCTGGCTTCGTAGCGGCGACTTCAGTCGCTTTTTACCCGAATGACTGAAGTCGTTACTACGTTTTCGTGAACTACTGAGAATGCTTTCACAGGAGTTTCCGGGAAAGCTTTTTGATTTTTCCATCCCAGGCGGGCAAGTCCATGCTATACTTATGCATCTTTATGGAGAAGGATCGCCAATGCCATCATTAGAAGAATCTCTCAAGAAATATGCCGATTTGATCGTACGCGCCGGCCTGAACCTGCGGGCCGGCCAGCGGCTGATCATCAACAATGCTTCCACGCGCGGCGTTCCATTGCACGTCGCACCGCTGGTGCGCGAGATCACCCGCGTGGCCTATGAAGCAGGCGCCCGCTACGTGGACGTGATCTGGAACGACGAGGGCCTGCTGCGGACGCGCGTTCAGTATGCCCCGGCAGACTCCTTCGACGAGTATTCCACCTGGCACATTCAAGGTTTGATGAAAATGGTTGATAAAGGCGATGCCATGCTCACCATCCGCTCGAACAATCCCGGCCTGCTAAGCGATCTTGACCCCGAACGCGTCGGCGCCATGCAGAAGACCCATCTCGAACAATTCAACCCGGTCAGCCTGGCTGTGACAGGCAACCAGATCAACTGGCTGGTGGTGGCCGCCTCGTCACCAGATTGGGCGGTGAAAGTTTTCCCAGCTCTGCCGCGTGACCAGGCCGAAGCCAAACTGTGGGAGACCATCTTCCAGATCACCCGCGTAGACCAGCCAGACCCGGTGGCTGCCTGGGAGGAACATGTACAGAACCTGCTCAAACGCGGGAAATACCTGACCGGCAAGCAATACACCGCTTTGAAATACACCGCGCCCGGCACAGACCTGACCATTGGCCTGCCGCGCGGACACAAGTGGATCAGCGCCCGCGAAAAGGCCAGGAATGGCATCGAGTTCGTAGCCAACCTGCCTACCGAGGAAGTCTTCACCCTGCCCCACCGGGAGCAGATAGACGGTGTGGTGAGCGCATCCATGCCGCTCAGCTACAGCGGCACCCTGCTCGAGGATTTCAGCCTGGCCTTTGAAAAGGGCCGCGTGGTCAAAGTGACAGCGAAAAAAGGCGAGACGATCCTCAAGAAATTGGTGAACACCGACGAAGGCGCTTCGCGGCTCGGCGAAGTGGCGCTGGTGCCGGTCAGTTCCCCGATTGCCAGCAGTGGATTTCTATTCTACGATCCGCTGATTGACGAGAACGCCTCCTGCCACCTGGCGCTCGGACGCGCCTACCGCGTCAACCTGGAAGGCGCAGAAGACATCACCGATGACCAGTTCGCGGCGCTGGGCGGCAATGTCAGCCTGGCGCACGTGGACTTTATGGTCGGCTCGAACAAACTGGACATTGACGGCGTTCGCGCGGATGGCAAGCCGGAACCGGTGATGCGCAAGGGTGAGTGGGCGTTCGAGGTGTAGCCCCAGTCCATTAAACGGCAGCAGCCAAAAGTCCCGTGTGATGCGGGACTTTTTTATAAAGTTGTGCGATAATTATCCATATCTTCAACTTGGGAGAAGAGCATGGCTAAACCCAAACTGACCCCGGACGAAATCTTGAAGTCCGAATATGACTATATTGCCAATACTGCCTTCCAGGCCAATGAGGATCGCGCCCGCGTGGCATCCTTCTATTTTGTCTCGGTGGGTTCCATAGTATTTGACATCCTGGGCACGCAGTTCGCACCGGAGAACATCCAGCACGTGGCGCTGGCGTTTTTCATTTTG
>JAKBYW010000291.1:0-3910 GCA_021840275.1 Chloroflexota bacterium
CAGTCGGCGTTGGAAAGAATGGCTCAAGCGTGGGAACTTCGATGAAGTATAGCGAAGTCGGTGTAGCCTGTTCGACCAGCGGAGGTCGAAATGGGGTTGGCGTGGGGGACGCGTTTGGCGCGCTTGTTACGAGAACAAAGGACAGTGGCGGCGTTGAAGCAGGCGCGGCACCGCAGGATGTCAGCAACAGCGCAAGCAGAAAAATGAATCTGCATTTGGATGATTTCATGAGACGGTGACAGACTGCTGAACGTGAGCTATGGTGTTATTGTTGGAAGGGTGGTAATTGTCGCAGTTGGCGGGACGGATGTGGATGTATTCGGGCTGCTGGTGAAAGTTGGTTCAACGGTGGCGGTGAATGGCAAGGGAGTCAATGTCAGCGGTTCGGTCGGGACTCCGGTCGGGGAGCCGAATTGTGGAATGAACGTTATGCCCGGTGTGATCGTTGGGACGTTCGGTACCAATAATTGCAAACCGACCGGGATGTTATTTGGATCACTAATGCAATTCGCCCGTTGCATGTCGGCCGTGGTTGTGCCGTATTGCAGCGCAATTCGATACAGATGATCGCCGGGCTGGACAATGTAATTGCGTACCCAGCCTGGGATCGGACCGCACCAGACCGCCAATGTAGGTCGGTATTGCGGCGGAACGTAAGGCACGTAAATGCCATAGCCAACGGCCAGGCTGGAGGTCAGCAGGCAGTTGCTTTGCTCGATTTGTCCGGCGGTTGTGTGATAACGCGTTGCCAGATTTTCCAGCGTGTCGCCAGGTTGAACAGCGATCAGTATCCAGCCGGGCGGGGGCGGGCAATTGGTGGGCGGCAGGGGTGTTTGAGTGGGCAACGGCGTCGATGTCGGCGCTTGGGTGAACCCTGGCTGGGTTGGCGTTAAAGTCTGGGGAACGGCGGGCAGGCTCGAGGTCGGTGTGAGATGCGTGGCTGGCAGCGCGTTTTCTGCCAGCGCCAGGGAAAGGCTTCCAACGACGAGCAGGACGGAGACCACTCCATAAATCAATCCCCCCCTCAATTGACGTACCGCTTGCATTATTTCGATCCCTTCTTTGGGTTCGTTTCAATTGGACTTTTTGCAATCGGCAATAGCACACTGAACGTTGCGCCTTTGCCGGGCTGGCTCTCAACCCAGATGCGTCCGTGTTGAGATTCCGTCAAGGTTCTTGCGATTGAAAGTCCAACGCCGGTATCGCCGACGCCCTGGATGAGAACATTATCGGCGCGATATAGGCGCGTAAAGACGCGCGGCAGATCGTCGGCGGGGATGCCGCCGCCGCCGTCAGTCACCTGAATCATGACGTATTCCTGCTCTTTCTCTTTCGTGGTCTGGACCTTGAGACGAATGTTGCCTTCGATGGGCGTCGCGGCGCCTGCGTTTTGTAAAAGATGGATCATGATCTGTTGCAGGGCTTCACGGTCCGCGTTCAAGGGGACGACTTTCTTGGGCAGGTTAAGATGCATGGAAATATTTTTCTCACGTATTTGACTGCTTGTATATGCCATGGCGTTATCAATAATGAGATCGATGTCAATCGGTTCCGGCGTGAGACCGGCGAGTCCGGTTTCAAATGTGGTGACCTGGATCATATCGTCGATCAAATTGCGGATGCGTTCTGTGGATGCTTTAATGCGCTCGACAAATTTACGCTGTAACGCGCCAAGAATGCCAATCGATTCGCCAAGCAACAGATCGGTATAGCCCACAACGGATGACATGGGCTGGCGTAATTCCTGCGAGATGGATGCGATTACCTCAGCCTGTTCGCTGGGTTTCTGGTGACTCCCATCGCTTTTTTCGAGTTCCAGGATCTTGATGTTGGTTTCTGCCAGTTGATTCTGAAGGCGGGCAACTTCCTGCAGCGTGGCTTTGGATTCCTTCTCTACCTGCGACTCGGAGCGTTTGCCCTTGCCGCGCAGGGACTCAAGCTCTTTTTGGAGTTGGTCAATGGTGCGCTGTGATTCTTCCTGTATGACCATCAGGGCTGCCACGTTTTCATCTTTTGAAGCCTCTTTCTCGGCTTCCAGGTTCATCGCTTCGATCTGCTTCGAGAGCTCATCGTTGCGGCGCTCCAACTCAGCTATTTTATTTGGCGCCAGCTCCTGCGTTTGACGAGTCTGCTCTCCTTGCTGTTCAGGCCCGCTTGCCTTCCGGCTGCGCTGAACGATCGGGACGAGCGAGACGGCAATATTGGTCAGGAAGGCTTGGTCTTCGGCGGACCATTGGCGATTGGAATATGGCGACAGCAACAAGATGCCACCCATGGGATCCTTTTCTGGTGTCAGGATGGGAACACTGAGCAAATGTCCGGGAGCGCTCAAACCGAGCAGGTCACTTAAACCTTTGATGTCTGCGGATGTGCTGGATGCCGGCAGACGCAACGGGCGTCCGCGTTGCAGAGAGTTGGTCAGCATCGGGATGGAGGGTTTGTTTATTACTCCGCCCGCTAGATTTTCTTCACGGATTAGATCATATCCGCTGGCAATGACAAGCTGATTTTTGTTATCGGTCAAATCGATGAGGAAACACAGATCCGCAAGCATGGTCTGCGCGATGGCGCGTGTAATTGCCGCACTGACGTTCGGCGCGGTTGATTCTGCGGCTAACGATAATAATGCGTGGAAGGTTTTGGGATCGGTGCTGTATCGTCTGCGTTCGGGAATGGGCGTATCCTGTTTTACGCTGGAAGGCCGGCTGTCAGGCAAATTAATAGGCGCCTGGAACCGTTGCACCAGGGTCGGTAGAATGGGAAATGCTCCCAGATAAGCCAACCGGATAATACCGGAGTAATTGCCGCTCTCGTGAATCGCCAAATGGCCGACATGACCTAGAAAAGCAATGGTAAGAAAAGCTATCCCATTGCCATATCCATTGGGGTGGCGGATATCGAGGATGAGCGAACCAATCAGAATGAAACTGATTGACGCGATTTGCCAAAGAAAGTCGTTGTTGGTGGCGTTATAGGCAATGAGAGAAGCTTGGGCAGGCCAAGCTAGCAGATTCAACGCCAGAGCTGTGCCTATCAGGACACTTACCAAAATAAAGGCTGAATCAGCGGGGCGGTTGGGTTCTGGAAAGCCCCATAACCAGATGACCCAAACTATGGTAAAGAGGGTAAAAGCCCGGTCAAGCATCGGTAGATTGGCGGTTGCATTCACGATTTGTTGCCAACCGAGTCCGCTAAATATGAACATCAGCAACTGCGTGGTCAGTAATAACCCCAATCCAAGCACGGTGCGCCGAGCCTGCGGGAACCCGCTCAAGCGCCAGTGGTTAAAGGCCGATTGAAACGTGGTGGCAATTGAGTAGATAACCAGGATGTGAAATACCACACCCCCTAGTGGACTGCTAAGCGCCTGGAGAATTTGATTAAACAGATCGTTCATTCGCCATGATTATACTTCGAGTTCCTGAAATATGCTTTCCGCGCAAGCCTGTCACATCGTGCGGGGTTAGAAAGTTCTTCTCCCAAAGTTTTGACGCCCACCCTCATGCGTTAATCGGTGAACCTGTATTTCAATAGAGTCCAGACCGCCTCAAAGGCGTCTTTTAGTTTGATCTTCTTGCCTTGCGAGTAGTCACGCGGATTGAACGAAATGGGGACCTCATAAATGCGGTAGTGGCGTTTCAGGATTTTGGCGGTGAATTCGGGTTCGAAATCGAAGCGGCTGGAATGCAATGTCATTCCTTCGATCACTTCGCGCCGAAATACCTTGTAGCCTGTTTCCATATCGCTCAGGATCGTGTCGTATAAAATATTCGTCATGAACGTCAGCATCTTGTTGGCGATCATGTGCCAGAACATTGTCACGCGCCGCGGCCCGCCCAGAAAACGCGAACCATAGACCACATCTGCCGTGCCGTTGATGATCGGCTCAAGCAGGGCGGGATAATCGTGC
>JAKBYW010000292.1:0-3904 GCA_021840275.1 Chloroflexota bacterium
GGGAGGCTGGTCGCTGTCCGACTCCTTGGGTGTGTTCATCGGTTCTCCTTGTTTGAATGAAAATTTCAAAGTTTAGTATATAACAATACCCCCATATTTCAAGAGGCAGGTTAGATTTTTCTTAGGCAATCCTTTTTGTGACCGCTATACCCAGAAATGATATTTGTAACTAGACAAGGGTATTGCTTTCAGGTATGATTGCGGCGATTGTAACCAATTACACATACGCCCGGATAAGACCCTTATCCGGGTTCTTGTACGTAAATGAAATTATGTCATTGTGAGGAGCGCTCTGTGTGACGAAAGCAATGGCAAATCCCTGGAGGCGAACGATATGACGGATTTGATCAAGCAGATCACTGGTGATTTGCAGAAACAGATTGATGGCTTTACACCCGAATTCAGGATTAGTGATGTTGGTACTGTGCTGGAATCTGGTGATGGTATTGCGCGTGTGCAGGGGCTGGCAACTGTGCGATCACAGGAACTGGTACAGTTCTCAAATGGGGTGATAGGCACGGCCTTCAACCTGGAAAAGGACAGCGTGGGCGTAATCGTGATGGGTGATTATGCTGGCATTATCGAAGGCATGACGGTTCGCGCGACGGGCCGCATTGCTTCTGTGCCTGTTGGTGACGCCATGATCGGACGCGTGGTCAACGCGCTGGGTGAGCCGATTGATGGAAAAGGCGCGATTGCAACGACCGGCTTTCGTGCGATCGAGCGCATTGCACCCGGTGTGGTTCAACGTCAGGATGTGGATACCCCGGTTCAGACCGGTATCAAGTCCATTGACGCCATGATCCCGGTTGGACGCGGCCAGCGTGAACTCATCATCGGCGACCGCCAAACCGGCAAGACTGCCATTGCGATCGATACGATCATCAATCAAAAAGGCAAGGATCTGGTTTGTATCTATGTGGCGATTGGCCAGAAGAAAGCCGCGGTTGCCCGCACGGTCGGCATTCTCGAGCGTGCCGGTGCGATGGACAACACCATCGTCGTTGTTGCCGCCGCTGACGAATCAGCCGCTCTGCAATACATTGCTCCTTATTCCGGTTGTGCCATTGGCGAAGAATTCATGGAAAGCGGCCGCGATGCGCTCGTAATATATGATGACCTTTCCAAGCATGCCTGGGCGTATCGCCAGGTTTCCTTACTCCTGCGCCGTCCGCCTGGACGTGAAGCGTATCCCGGGGATGTGTTCTATCTCCACTCCCGCTTGCTTGAGCGTGCCGCGCGGCTTGCGACCAAATATGTCATTGTCAAAAAAGATTTCAGCAAAGCGCTGGCTTCTGAATCCGATGGCATGGACAAGAAAGTTTATGCCGGTCCGATTTCCAAGGATCAGGCCGAAGAAGCCCGCAAAGAAATGAAGGACGCTGACAATTTCAAGATTGTCAAAGTCAAAGGCACGGGTGGTTCACTCACCGCGTTGCCGATCATTGAAACTTTGCTTGGCGATGTTTCAGCTTATGTTCCGACCAACGTTATTTCAATTACCGATGGTCAGATCTATCTTGAATCCAACCTGTTCAATGCCGGTATCCGCCCGGCCGTCAATGTGGGTATCGCGGTATCCCGTGTGGGTGGCGATGCGCAGACCAAAGCCATGAAACAGGTGGCTGGACGTCTGCGCCTCGACATGGCCGCCTATCGTGAATTGGCTGCCTTCGCTTTGATGGCATCCGATCTCGACAAAGCCACGCAACAACAGCTTGGCCGCGGTCAACGAATGCAGGAAATTCTCAAGCAACCCCAATACTCCCCGATGTCGCTTCCTGATCAAGTCATTGCCATGTTTGCCGGCACCAACGGTTACGCTGATGGCGTTCCGGTGGAGAAGATGGCGCAATGGCAAAATGATTTGCTCAAGTTCATGGAATCTTCCTATCCTGAAATTGGCAAAAATATTTCCGAAAAGAAAATGATCACGGACGACAACCGTGCGAATCTTACGAAGGCGCTCGACGCTTTCCGCTCTGGTTGGCAGGCATAACCCATGGCATCCGCACGAGAGATGCGGCTTCGCATCAAAAGTGTAAAAAATATTTCGCAGGTTACGCGTGCCCTGGAAGCTGTCAGCGCGGCGAAAGTACGCAAGGCTGTTCAGGCTGTGACCGCGACGCGCTCGTACGCGACCAAAGCCTGGCAGGTGCTGACTCACGTTGCGGCTCAACCCGGACGCCAGAGCCTGCATCCATTATTGACGGATCGTACTAATCCCAAAACGGCTCTCGTTATTGTGATCACCGGCGACCGCGGTTTGGCTGGCGCGTACAATACAAACGTGATCCGTTACGTCGCTCAGCACTTCGACAAATACTCGCTCCCCGTTAAATACATCGCGGTTGGGCGCAAGGGCCGCGACTTGCTTTTCCGCCGTCGCAAACAGGTCATTGCGGATTTCAGCAACCTGCCTGCTGCACCGTCTTTTGCAGATATATCTGCTGTTGGCCGTCTGGCCGTGGATGAATTCATGAAAGGCGAGGCGGATGAAGTCTTTTTGGTCTACACGGATTTCATCAACATGGCCCGCCAGGTTGCGACGATGAAAAAACTTCTGCCGCTTGAATTTAAAAGCGGTGAAGGCCGGGTCGAGGAATTTGAAAACAAAAATGGCCCGTCGGCTGCGTATGAATATGAACCTGATCAGCGCGAAATCCTCGATGAGATCATCCCGCGCTTTACGGCATTGCAGGTTTATCAGGCTGTGCTTGAATCGCAGGCCAGTGAACATGCCGCACGCATGATTGCCATGCGCAACGCCACAGATAACGCGAAGGAATTGGTAGGCGGGTTGCAACTGGCTTATAACAAAGTTCGCCAGCAGGCGATCACGAACGATATCCTAGACATTGTCGGCGGCGCGGAAGCGCTGGCCGCGAAATAACTGGAGGAACGAATCATGGCAAATGCAACAGGCCGTGTGGTACAAATTCTTGGTGGTGTGGTGGACGTGGAATTCCCCGAGGGCGACATCCCTGAGCTTTACGAAGCCATCGAAGTCGAACGTCCGGGAAAAGATGCGCTGATTCTTGAAGTTCAAAAGCACATGGGCAATAACATGATCCGCACCGTTTCGATGGATTCAACGGACGGTTTGCAACGCGGTCTCCCGGCCACTGCAACCGGTGCGCCTATTATGGTTCCCGTTGGCCCGGCTACGCTTGGACGCATCTTCAATGTGTTGGGCAAGCCCGTAGACAATAAAGGCTCTGTCGAAGCGGCGACCCGTTATCCGATCCATCGCGCCGCGCCGACGTTCGCAGAACAATCTACCCACGTTGAAATTTTCGAGACAGGCGTCAAAGTCGTTGACTTGATCGCTCCGTTCACCAAAGGCGGCAAGACCGGCATCTTCGGCGGGGCAGGCACGGGCAAGACCGTTATCATTATGGAACTCATTCGCTCGGTCGCGACTGAGCACGAAGGCAACTCTGTGTTTGCAGGTGTGGGCGAACGCACGCGCGAAGGCACACAGCTTTATCGCGAAATGCTCGAATCCGGCGTTATGAAAGATACTGTCATGGTGTACGGCCAGATGAACGAACCGTCTGGCGTGCGATTGCGCGTTGCCCTCTCTGCGCTTTCGATGGCCGAATATTTCCGCGATCAGGGCCGCGATGTTTTGCTCTTCGTGGATAACATTTTCCGCTTCTCCATGTCTGGTTCTGAAGTTTCGGCTCTGCTCGGACGTATGCCGTCCGCTGTAGGTTACCAGCCGACTCTGGCAACCGAAATGGGCGAGCTTCAGGAACGCATTACTTCCACACGCACCGGTTCGATCACATCCATGCAGGCCGTGTATGTTCCTGCGGATGATTACTCCGATCCCGCGCCAGTGGCGACCTTTACCCACCTTGACGCGACGATCGCGCTCGAACGTTCTATCGTGGAAAAA
>JAKBYW010000293.1:0-3893 GCA_021840275.1 Chloroflexota bacterium
ATATTTACTGAATGTTTTCCCATTTTTATCCGCCAGCATCTCGAACAGGCCGCGCTCACCCGCCAACCGTTGTGAATCGCCGTCGCTGATCTCTTCCGGACCAAGAATACCGAAGTCTACATCCAAGGCATTGAACACCTTTGCCAGCGCTCTTGCGGTTTGCTGGACACGGGGATGATACGAAGCATAATCACCGACGAACCACAGGATATCCACAGGCTGCCTGACTTTCCCCAATATTTTGACTTCAGGAGAGATTCCGTTCGCCCAATCAGCCCGCTTGCGGGCCGATTCGCCAAGCGGATTGCCGTACCGTTGGGAATTTGCCAATGCAGTTTGAAGCTCCGCCGGAACATTGCCCGCCAAAAGCAACTCTTCTTTGACGCTGGCCATCAGGCCGGGCGTTAACGGGACCTTCGAGGGGCACGCCGTAGTACAGGCATAGCAGGAGACGCACATCCAGACTGTGTCGGTTTCCAGTACCTTATTGAACCTGTCAGCGCGCAACATGGCGATCATCCTGCTGGGCGGATAGGTCATCAAATAGCCGAAGGGACATATACCGCTGCAATTCCCGCACTCCAGACAAAGCCTCAGCCGCTCGCCGCTTGGTGTGGCTTCAAGGACTTTATCGTAGAACGAACGCTCTATTACTTCCGTGGTAGCCATGTATCAACTCCTGGAAAGTCTTAGAAAATCTCTTAGAGGTCCGATACTCGCGCACATCCCGCGCTGGATGCACATCCCTGGTCGAGCGCCCCCACCCCCCAGTGTGCTGCGGGACGCGGCTTCCCAAGCAATGCGAGATATTATATTCGCGTTCTACAGAGATTGGAATGATGGGCGGAGCATTTGTTTGAGTAACGACCATACGGCCTCTCTTTGACCAAACGTGCCTCGGTCCCCTGAAGAATGGGCGTGTTTGCGATTTCAACAATCTCAGTATGTGACATATTTCACAATTTAGCCAGCGATAAAAATCATGGCTAAGTAGTGATAAACATCCTAAAGATTATTTAGTCAATCTATATCGTGTCGGTCAGGTTAGTGTTTTGCTTATCATGGCGTTATAATCTTGTGAAATTTACATAAGGTGAAGTCAATGAAATTGAATTTTGCAATGTGGCAGAAAGCGCTCAACGTGATCCCGGAAGTTTCCAAAGAGGAATGGGATCAGTTGGATGTTATTTCACGATGGCTGATTTCCACGCGCGCTGCTGTTTTGATCATGACCTT
Source organism: Chloroflexota bacterium (assembly GCA_021840275.1). Lineage (GTDB taxonomy): Bacteria > Chloroflexota > Anaerolineae > Anaerolineales > Villigracilaceae > Fen-1038. The sequence continues at coordinate 1,237 of JAKBYW010000293.1, forward strand.
TCTTTCCGCCGCGCTGGCCGGAATTTTTGCCTTCCGCAATGGCGTTTTCCAATTCGTCCCGTGGCTTGCCCTGACCTTTGGCCTCATCATGGCGCACGCCGCCAATAATATCTTCAACGATTTCACAGACTTTGTGCGCGGCGTGGACAAGGATAATTATTTCCGCACGATCTATGGCGCACAGCCCATTGCCAGCGGGCTGATGACCAAGCGCCTGCATCTAACCTATTTCGCGGTGACGGGCCTGATTGCGTTGGCGGCGGGCATCTACCTCATCGCCATCAACAGCTGGGATATAAACATTTGGATTCTGCTTGGCCTCGGTGCGTTCTTTGTCTTGTTCTATACCTGGCCGCTGAAATATATCGCGCTGGGTGAAATCGCCGTTCTGATCGTCTGGGGTCCGCTCATGATCGGCGGCGGATATTATGTCATGGCTCATAAATGGGACTGGAATGTCATGATCGCCAGTATTCCCTACGTGCTCGGCGTGACGACCGTGATTTTTGGCAAACACATCGACAAGTTCAAGATCGACCAGGAAAAGAAGATTCACACCCTGCCGGTCTTGATCGGAGAAAAAGCTGCACGCTATTCCGTGCTGGCGATGATGATCCTGCCTTATCTTTTTACCGGATATTTGATCGCGATCAAATTCTTTACACCTGTGATGGCAATTGTGCTGCTGGCTTTGCCGACCTTCCTCCAAGTGTATCCGGCCCTTCTCAAACCCAAGCCTGAGACGCGTCCCGAAAGCTTTCCGGACGGGCAAGGCGGATGGCCGTTATATTTTGCGCCTCTGGCTTTTGGCAACAATCGCGCCTTCGGCATCTGGTTCCTGCTCGGCTTAATTTTGGATGTGACTTTGCGCCTGCTTCCGTTCACTACCAATTTCTGGCGCTAGAAAATTTCTTCGCTCAAGTATTTCAAAACAGAACGGAAAAATCCCCGTTCTGTTTTTTTATTATTGGAAATTATGGCATTCTCTTGGAATAGCTGTATAATTTTGCACAAGATCAATTCGGAGGAACAAATGAAAATCAATTTTGCAATGTGGCGTAAAGCCGCGTGGGAACTCATCAAGATGGATGACAAAAAAGAGTGGGATGCCCTCGATGTCATCTCCAAGTGGCTGATCGCCACACGTTCTGCCGTGACGACAGTCACGATTTATTCAAGCATCATTGCCGGACTGCTGGCTTGGCGTGATGGATATTTTTCCTGGCTGCCATGGATCATTCTGACGCTCGGACTTTTCATTGCGCACGGCACCAACAACCTGCTCAATGACTACACCGATTATTCGCGCGGCATCGACAAGGACAATTATTTTCGCACACAATACGGCGTGCATCCGCTGGTGCAAAATTTCTGGGCGAAGAGTCAGCAGATCCAGTGGTTCATTGTCAGCGGAGTGATCGCCACGCTTTCCGGTGTGTTCGCCTTGTTCTACACGGGTTTCAATGCGTATGTCATTGGTCTCTTTGCCTTTGGCGCTTTGATTTTACTTTTCTACACCTGGCCTTTGAAATATTGGGCATTGGGCGAACTTGCCATTTTCCTGATTTGGGGTCCGATCATGATCGCGGGTGTGTATTTTGTGCTTGCGTTGGGCAAGGGCGGTGACCTTGCAAACATTTGGTATGTTGCGCTGGCTGGCATTCCATTTGGATTAAGCGTTGCAAGCATCAACGTGGGCAAGCACATTGATAAGATGAATGATGACAAAGCCAAAGGCGTTGGCACTTTCCCGGTGCGCGTCGGCCAGACTTTTGCGCGTTACGTCAACATTGCGGCCATTGTGGTTGCGTACGTGGTTGTCATTTATCTTGTGGTCACTGGTTATTTCTCAACCTTCATGTTGCTGATTTTGTTCGCTCTCCGGCGCGCCTTTTATGCGGTGGCGGTGCTTTCCAAGCCGCGCCCGGATAGCGCACCCAAAGGTTTCGAAGCATTCTGGCCCACATGGTTTTCCGGCTTCTGTTTCTATCACAACCGCATGTTTGGCGGCCTGCTCATCCTCGGCGTTTTGCTCGACACCTTCTTTCGCAAATTCGGCAACAGCCTGCCGCTCTCGCTCAACTGGTTCGGTGTTGTTGCGTTGGGTGTCGGCGCGATCATCGCCATCGTGCGGATGATACAAGACAAAGCAAAGAAAGCGCAAGCATAAAACGTAATTCGTATTCCGTAAGAAAAAGGCTCCGGGCATTCGGGGCCTTTTACGTTTTACGCATCACGGATGATGATGTCTTCTATTTCAAGCCACTCTTCTTTCCCCTCCAAAATGCCGTAAGCGATTCTCCCATCAGGGCTGAACGCCGCGTATTGGTTATCGATCCAGATGACCAGGCCCAGCGGCGGACGCGGACTCACCGGCGAATCCAGCACGAGCGCCTCATCCACCCAAAAAGCAGACCGCGTCGGACTCCACTCGAGGCGGTAGCTGTGCCATTGAGTTGCGTCCACGCTGACAGTTGCCGCGTCCTCGTCAATGATACGGCTTAACAATTGCCGTGTCTTCTTCCTCGAAAAGAGGAGCGCCATTCCTGCCAGAATTAAAAGCGGATGAAAGCGCGGACTGCGAAATGCCTGTGCCAGAAATCCTTGTGCGGGCTTATCGTCTCGAAAGGACAGATAATTTTGCGGCGATGCATAAA
>JAKBYW010000294.1:0-3880 GCA_021840275.1 Chloroflexota bacterium
GAAAGCTGCTTTTATACAATGCGCTGGATATGTCGTTCGATTTTGTGAAGCTGAAGAAAAATCCGAACTGCCGCGTGTGCGGACCGAACGCCGATATAAAGGAACTAATTGATTACGAAGAATTTTGCGGCGTTCCGAGTCATGACCACGACGAAGGTTCGGCTGGCGCGGACTGGGACATCTCTGCGCCTGAGCTTTCTGCGCGGCTTGGACAGAATCATTTGAAATTGCTGGATGTGCGCGAACCGCATGAACTTGAAATTTCCGCCATCCCCAGCGCTGTGAATATCCCGCTCGGACAATTAGCCGCTCGTTTATCTGAGCTTGACTCAGCGGAAGATATGGTCGTCTTCTGCAAGGCCGGGACGCGCTCGGCGCGGGCGCTGGAGTTACTGGTCAGCGCCGGGTTTAAGAAGGTGAAGAATCTCAAGGGCGGGATCAACGCCTGGGCGCAGGAAGTGGACAAGAGTTTGCCGCTGTACTAGCAGTCAGAATCCAAACCTCCGAGATTTTCACATCGTCCTGTAAAGGAAAATCCCGGAGGTTTTTCTCTCGTGGGGTAAAATTACTTCAATACCAAAGGAGAATGAATGTCAGGCTTGCCTGTTTCAAATGCAAAACGAGTCTACGATAATATTCTGGGAGCCATCGGCTGGACGCCGCTGGTGCGGCTGGGTCGCATCGCGCATCACGTGGCCGCGCCCATCTATGCCAAGTTGGAGAATCTAAATCCGGGTGGGAGCATCAAAGACCGAGTCGGTTTGTACATTGTTGAGCAAGCTGAGGCGCGCGGCGAATTGAAACCGGGCGGGACAATTGTCGAAGCTACCAGCGGCAACACCGGCGTGGGGCTGGCGATTGCGGCGGCGCTCAAAGGTTATAAAACCATTTTTGTCATGCCCGATAAAATGTCCAATGAGAAAATACAACTCCTGCGCTCTTACGGCGCGAAAGTTGTCATCACGCCAACCGCCGTCGGGCCGGACGATCCGCGCTCGTATTATGAAGTCGCAAAGAGATATGCGCGCGAAACGCCCAATGCTATCTTGGCAAATCAATATCACAATCCTGATAACCCAAAGACGCACGAGCTGACGACCGGCCCCGAGATCTGGGAGCAGACCGAAGGCCGCGTGACCGATGTCATCATCGGCATGGGCACCGGCGGAACGATCTCTGGAATTGGCCGCTATCTCAAGTCGAAGAATCCAAACATCCGCATCGTGGGCGTGGATATCGAAGGTTCGATCCTGACCGAGATCTGGCAGAACAAAGGAAAGATCCCCGAAGGCGCGTATCCAAAGACTTATAAAGTCGAAGGTATCGGCGAAGACTTTTTGCCGTCCACGACCGATATGACCGTTGTGGATGAGATTGTGCGAGCCAATGACAAGGAATCTTTTATCTGGGCGCGCCAGCTTGTGCGGCAGGAGGGGATTTTCGCGGGCGGCTCGACCGGCTCGGCGATTGCGGGAGCGATCAAGTATGCATCCAAACTCCCTGCCGACCGATTGGTTGTAGTGATTTTTCCAGATTCTGGTTCCCGTTATCTTTCAAAGTTTTACGACAACAAGTGGATGCGCGAAAATGGTTTCCTTGAAATGGAGTTCGGCGAAGTCACGCTTGGAGACATGCTGCTTGCCAAACCGAATAAAGTTTTATATACTGTTGCGTTGGGCGATTCCATGCGCAAGGTGATGGCGCTCATGCGCGCCAATGGAGTCTCTCAGGTGCCGGTCTTATCCGCGGACGGACTTTTAGTTGGCACGCTCGAAGAAGTGGATTTGCTTAATCATTTGCTGGACAATCATCAGCACAGCCACGACGAAGCCATTGATCCGCTCGTGCAAACCGCGAAAGCGGTTTTTCCACCAGATGCTGTGCTCGAAGCTGCCATGCCCATGCTTACCGATGGTTTTGCGTTGATCGTTGCTGATCAGGGCAAGCCGACAGGAATTTTGACAAAGATCGATGTGCTGGATTATCTAGCCGGAAAAATGTAAAACGAAAGGAATGGAGCAATGAATATTGGGATTCTTGGGACGGGAATTGTAGGTCAGACCATTGGCACACGCCTTGTGGAGTTGGGACATAATGTAAAACTTGGTTCGCGCACGGCCGATAATGAGAAGGCACGGGCGTGGGCCAAGCGCGCAGGCAAACTTGCCTCGTTCGGCGCCTTTGCCGATGCGGCCAGGTTTGGTCAAATTCTGTTCAATTGTGTTTCAGGGATGGGTTCCGTGTCGGCGATCGATCTGGTCAGCCCGGTTGACCTGAACAATAAAGTGCTGATCGATGTCGCTAATCCGCTTGATTACACGCGCGGTATGCCGCCGACATTGACCGTCTGTAATACTGATTCGCTGGCTGAACAGATCCAGCGCATTCATCCGCTCTTGCGTGTGGTCAAAGCTCTCAACACGATGAATGTGGATGTAATGGTCAACCCTGAGCGGGTGCATGGCCCTCACGATGTTTTTATCTCCGGGAACGATAAGGATGCCAAAGATACGGTTACGATGATCCTGATGGAATGGTTCAGGTGGGAATCGGTGATCGACCTTGGCGATATTTCCAATGCGCGCGGGATGGAAATGGCGTTGCCGCTGTGGCTTTCGTTACAGAAGAAGCTTGGGACTAACATTTTCAACTTCAAGATTGCCCGATAATTTTTCTTTCAAATGAAAAAGCAGACCGCGCAACGAGAAGCATGGTCTGCTTTTGATTCTTGGATGCTCTGCCATAATGAGAAAGAGTAAAAACCTATCCACAGATTTCACCGATTAGGCAGATTCGTTTTTTATAGTCGGCGAAATCTGCGTAATCTGTGGATAAATTCCTCGAGAAACGACGTGAGTAATTTTACGGATTTGGCATCGGTTTGACGACACCCAGGTCTTTTCCATCGGGAACGAAGATGCCGATGTTGGCGCAGGAATCCTGAGCCACGCGTTGAAGCAGGCCGTGATTGTCAGTAATTTCAATTTGAATCGGCGTGTCTTTTTGGAAGGTGGTATCCACTGTCAGTTTTTGAGTGACCTGGTGGCTAATGGGGAGAGATGATACGCACTTGGTTTTATCGGGGTGAGGCCGGCCTTCGTCCTCGGCGTTTAGCGTGGCACAGACATTGCTCAGTTCTTCTGTGCCGACATTGCTGATGGTGATGTAGGCGTTGGTTACTTCACCCATGCCGTGAGTAATGTCAATGCTGGTGTTACATCCAAGAATTTCTGTGCGGATGGATACGAAAGGAGTCGGCCCGGTATTAATGGTCGGAGTGGGTGTGACCGGCGTTGGGGTGATAGGTGTGGGCATGATGGGTGTGTCGGTGAAAGTTGGCTGGGGTGATGGCGTAAAAGTATAAGTCTCGCTGGGCGGCGGTGGAGTCGGCGACGGAGTAATCGGTGTGGATGGAAAAGTGGCTGTGATCGGTGGCGGGAGGATCACCGGCGTTGGCGAATAGATTAACGGTGTGGATGTGGGGAAGAGCGTGGGCGGGGGATATGGAATGGGTTGAACAACCCAGCCGCTGCAGCCGTCAAGAAACAAGGTTAGCAAAATACAAACAAAAAAGCTGCGACGCATAGTTGCTCCTTTTCTTTATTGTATCCCGTCTGGAATGTAAAGCAAGATCATGTTGTTAAAGCTGTCCGCTCTCGCCCCAGTTTTCCAACTCCTTCTGATATTCCGGATCATCATAACGCGCCGGAGAAAAGGCAGACGCATAAGATGGCAATGACATTTTAGCGATGTGCGCTGCCAGCAATTCGCCCGCCGCGCAGGCCGACATGATCCCATAACCTGATACTGCGCCGATTACGTATGCGCCTTCAACATTTAACGGCCCGGCTAATAAACGGTTCTCGCGCGTCCTGGTGTA
>JAKBYW010000295.1:0-3878 GCA_021840275.1 Chloroflexota bacterium
CGGACAGATTGCCAGACAATGTGGATTGGGCTGCCGGCTTTGGCGGGAGAGTCGGCGGCGGTGTCAATTCGGGAAAAATCGCAGAGTATAATACTCCTATGAGTTCACGATCACAGAAGATCGAGCAGGTGTGCAGGAAATATCACGTCAAAGCGTTATACGTCTTCGGCAGTCGCGGCGCGGGTATGCTTCAGGCCCTCGAAGATGACGCTTATCGAATTCCGCCTTCAGAAAGCGACCTGGACGTTGGGGTTTTGTCCCCTTCCCCATTTTCGATTGAAAAAAAAGTAAACCTGACATTCGACCTGGAGGAACTTTTCAACGCCTCAGGCGTGGACTTGTTTATGTTGCAGGAGGTGGATGCCTTTCTCGCCTCGAACATCATTCGCGGCGAGCGTATCTACGCGGAAGATTCCTATCTTGCAGATGAATACGACCTGTTTGTTCTTCGCCGCGCTGGCGATTTGGCCGAATTGGAACGCCAGCGCATGGCGATGATCTTACAGGAGGCATGATATGATGCCGGGAAAAATCTCCAAACGGGTTGTGAGTGATCGTCTCGCCTGGGTGGACCGCATGTTGAATGAAATCCGGGCTTTGCCTCTGCAAGCCAAACCTGAATTTATGCAGGATACAAGAAATATTTGGGCGGCGGAATCCTGTCTGCGCCGTGCCCTGGAGGCCCTCTTTGACCTGGGAAGACATATCCTTGCAAAAGGATTCGGCGAGGCCGTAACCGAGTACAAAGAAATCGCCGTGACTTTGAACAGGCGCAAGATCATCTCGGCCAGCGATCTTGGATCGATGCAGAAAATGGCGGGCTATCGCAACCGCCTGGTCCATTTTTATCACGATGTCAGTGCGGACGAAATATTTGAAATCTGTACGTCTCACCTGGGGGATGTCGAGCAAATCGTGAACGTCTTACGTGCATGGCTTGCAAATCACCCAGATGCGTTGGACGAAACGCTGTAATAGAGATTTGATCGGTGTGACGAAAGCCGCCTGCGCGGCGCTGGAGTCGCTTCGCAATAAAAAGTCAATTGAAATAATGGAAGTGTCTATGAAACGGTGGCTCACTTTATTTTTATTCACCACTCTACTTGCTGCTTGCAGCACACCCGCTGCTGTGACGGATATTCCTTTACCACCCACGGTAACCCTGCAGCCGACGGAAACTCTCACCCCCACCCCCGAAGCGACGGCCACGCCCACCGAAACCCCCACGCCGGAAGTAAAACAGTTCCCAATTTGCCAGATAGAAAAATTCCGTGATTGCCCGATATCGGTTGAGGATTTATTCAACGGCGAGTATCACCGCTGGCTCAAGACGCTCTCCAAGCCTTTTGATCCGGCTAAAATCAAATGGGTGCCGATGCAGTTGATAAATGGCCCGGGCCTTCCATTTATTGGCTATGATACTAAAACCGCTCCGAATTATAGGAACGAGTCTACGGCCCCGTTCCGAAGAAGTGTAACCGGCGGAGTAACTACTTACCAGGGAAGCGATTATTTAATCATACCTATCGAATACGCAGACCCGCAAGACCCTGGCAACCCGCAGAAAAATGTTTGGGTGATTGGGACTGAGCCGATTATTATCAAAGCTAATGAACAGCTTGTAGTTAGTGTCTGGAAAAATAAAATGCATATAGCCCCAATTGCTACTAGTGACAAACATTGGTCGGATAGAAGTCAAGTACCACTGTTGACAAAAAGTTTTGAGGGAAACCCTAAAATGGCAGAGTATTTTCAGGAATTTTTGGCCGGAAATCTGAGCGCTTTAGACGGAAAGTTAGTTGAGATTGAGATAGGAACCAGTTCAGATCACTGGTTTGAATAAAGGCCGGCAGTTGAAAATAGAGTCTGGCATGAACCATTTCAACCGATTCAGTATTATCCTTCCAATTCTTTTGCTGACCGCCTGTGCCCCATCCACAACAGCCGCCCCTGTGACTATTGTTCCAACACAAACACAGTCCTCTGTGATCCCAACTGGTTCGCCGCTTCCCCCGTATGCGACGCCCACTCCTTATTATTCCACTCCTTTGGATGGAAATCTTGATACAGCCTGCCGTATCACCATTGATCTGTTTTTCAGTTTCAAGCAGGGATTCAGCATTGAGGCTTATCGTAACTTATTTATCCCGTCCAGCCAGTATCTTGCCGATAATGTAACACCTCCAGCAGAAGCACCCATTTTGCTCAAATTGATGCCAGCCAGTCAATGGTGGCAAGAGAACTTTCCAGATAAGCTCATTCCGGGGACGATTTTGCCCACGCAGCCAAATGAATATTTTTATTACGCGGAATTTACATACCACTATGAACCATACACAACGCCGATCTTCACATTTCCCGATGGAATGATGATGGACATGATTGCCAACGGCCCCGATAGTTGCAAAATCAAAGCCTATGGAAAAGGTTGAGCATCAATCTCTGGCAGGATGTATATGAGCAAACAGCTTGGTTTTGTGTTCGGCTTTTTCGTGTTTCTCATGACCGCTTGCAAGATAAAAAGTGTTTTACAAAAGACTGCAGCTTATAAGCTGCAGTCTTTTGTCATTTTGTGGACACCATGACTCTCGTAACAAACTTATTCACCCCGCCAAACCGATATTTATATTCCTCATCGCCGCGCATGAAATCGAATTCATAACGGCCGCGCTCGCAGGCCCATTGGATCTGGTGTCCGAGCAGAACCCAACCGGGGGAAAGTTCCATGAAGTCGCGGTCCACGCCGGAGTTGTAGCCCCACAGTTTATTTTTGTAATCGAAATTGACAGCCGCGGCGGCCTTGATGCCGTCCACTTCCAAAAAAGCCAGCCACAAATAGCCGTTCGCAAACGCGGACTTCAGTGTGGCAGTAAGTTGGGCGCGCATGACATCCGTCAGAAAACCGGCTTTGTTCGGGTCCTGGATCATCAGCTTGAAGAAATCGTCAATCTCAGCCTCCAAGGTGGAGGCGTCTTCGACGATATAGAAGCGCACATTCCTTTCATCCTCCGCAGCACGGCGCATTTTGCGTTTGATCTCGTGGCGTTGTTTCTTTTCGATGCCAGCCAGATACGCCTCGAAATCGCCGGTCAAGGCAATGCGCGGGGTGGGACGATAGATTTCTTCGCGATAACTCCAGCCGCGTCGTTCTGATTCAGCTTTGAGGGCCGCCAGCGTGGGAGAAGAATCGGGCAGGTTGTACCAATCAAACGGTAACCCGCCAAAGGGCGTCGTCCCGAGCGGGTCGAGGGATCTGCTTGGAGCAAGGAAATCGATCAGGCCTGCGAGAAAACGCGGCAAATCTTCGGCGCGTACGATCAGATCCAGATAGTCCGAAATCTCAGTGCTTCCAACGAATAGCAGCGCGGGGCGTCCGTCGTAATCCGCTTTGAAGAGCGGGGCGATGCCAATCAGTCTTCCATTTTCAGAAGCGGAGACCAAAACCAGTTCGGCCTGTTTCCATTCGCCGCCGCCGAGTGTTTGCCACCATTGACTTAAATATTCATGACGTGAAAAGGGTGTATCGGTAATGCCTGCTTCGACCAGAGCATTCCATTCATGCGCGTTGATTGCAGAGAAGTCTTTATGTAAAGTGAATTCCATATTTGTCCAGTCGGGATATTGTCGCCAAGATTTTACCAGTATAATGATGCAGGATATTTTCATTTCTTACCATGTCACTAGATCTTACTCTCACCCCCATCCATCGTATCAGCGGACAAGACCAATCGTCACTGCCGGGCCTTCTGGCCGCAGTGCCGCCGCGTAAAGTTGCGCGCGGACGCGATCAGGATCGCTTGGTCGTTTATCTTTTGCTGACCGGCAACGCAGTTTTCTCGACCGGCGAGTATGCGCAATTCGCCAGCCGCGCGGCGGTG
>JAKBYW010000296.1:0-3873 GCA_021840275.1 Chloroflexota bacterium
CCAACAGTCTCAGTACCGACACAAAACTCGGCGAAAGGACTTTTGCGGCAAGACAGGCTTACCATTATATTAATTCAAATCTGCCGGAACAGATTCACGTTCAACACAATCCGTCCGAATTATTGAATCGACCGGTGGGGTTATATTTGAACCGTCCCATGACAATCGCCGGACAGACAGCCTACGGCATTCCAGCAAAAGAATTAGAGAAACGAGTTGGAATTACAGCAAAAATATTCGAAACAGAATCCAACTGGAACGAGATAGATCAATCCTGCAAAGAATTTTTTATCGATGTGCTTGTCGTAACCGACCAGGACCCGCTCTGGAAACGCCTGCTGCAACTCGAACGACAAAGAAGTCCGCTTTATCAGAACCAATACTATGCAGTTTTTGAATGTGGAAATTTCAGCAAGGTTGCCATTCAACCATAACCGATCTATTACTTTCTAACAAAAAGAGTCCGTCGCAAAAGTGACGGACTCTTTTTCACACAATATTTATTACTTTGCGGATATGGAAGGCGCCGGGGCCTTTGAACGCACCACCGCCCAAGCCAATACACCGATCAAAATCAGGGCAGCACCCCAAACCGCCCACAGCGTAGCGCCAGTCACTCCAGCATACTGGACAACAATCGGGGCGATGATAACCGAGACCAGATTCACGACCTTGATCATCGGGTTCAAAGCCGGGCCAGCCGTGTCCTTGAACGGATCGCCGACGGTATCGCCAACTACGCCAGCTTTGTGTCGTTCGGAACCTTTGCCCAGATTCTTCTTCGGATCTTTCGGCTCGTCTTCAATCAACTTCTTGGCATTATCCCAGGCGCCGCCGGAGTTGTTGAGGAACACTGCCAGCAATTGACCGGAGACAATAATGCCGGCCAGGAAACCGCCGAGAGCCTCGACCTGCAAGAGCAGGCCAACGATAATTGGCGTAAGAATGCCGAGCAATGCCAGCGAGACTAATTCCTTCTGCGCGGCAGTCGTCGAAATTTCAACGGCCTGGCGGTAGTCGGGCGCAACCTTGCCTTCCAACACGCCCAATTTGAACTGACGGCGGACTTCCAGTACGATCAGGGAGGCGGCTCGAGAAACAGCCTGGATCGCGAACGAGGAGAACAGCCACGGCAAGGCGCCGCCAATGAGCATACCGACAAAGACTTGGGGAATATCCACACGGATACCAAGAGCGCCAATGCGATTCGCTTCGGCTACTCCAGCGCTGGCTTGAGCGCGGCTTACATCCACGAGGAAGGAGCCGAACAACGCAACCGCTGCAATCACTGCAGAACCAATCGCAACGCCTTTGGTAATCGCCTTGGTGGTGTTACCAACGGCATCCAGGTCGGCCATGATCTGCTGGGCGGCTTTGGTCTTCTTATCTTCCATGCCGTGCCAGGCCATCTCGCCGATACCGTTGGCATTGTCAGAAATTGGGCCGAAGGAGTCCATTGCAACGTTGTTGCCGGTCAATGTCAGCATACCGATACCGGTCATCGCGACGCCATAGAGAATGAACGTGACTTTGTTGGCGCCATCCACGCCAGGGATGCTTCCAAAAATGAAGATGGAAGCAACAATGGTCATGGCGATCACCAACACCGACCAAACAGACGACTCGAAACCGACAGAGATGCCTTGCAAAATCAAAGTCGCCGGGCCGGTATCCGCCGCTTTCTTGATATCGTTGACAGGTGAAGCTTCCGTGCCCGTAAAGTATTCAGTCAAACGATCAATGAGAATGGCGAGCAAAACGCCCACGCCTACAGCAGCAGGTGTGCGCCACCAACCTCCCCACTGAGTCATCTCTGGGCCATTCAGGTAGATGAAACCAGTGATGAAGAACAGAACAACAGAAATGGCCGCAGAAGAAAGGAAGCCGCGGAAAATAGCAGCCATGGCATCGCCGCCTTTACCAGGGCCACCACGCACAACGTAAGTGCCGATGATCGAAGACAGCACGCCAATACCACGTACCATCAACGGGAAGATGATCCATTCGAGGCGGCCGGTCAGATGCCAGAGCGCCAGACCCAGAATAAGTCCGGCCACGATCGTGACTTCGTAGGATTCAAAAATGTCGGCGGCCATACCAGCGCAGTCGCCGACATTGTCACCGACCAGGTCCGCGATCACAGCCGGATTTCTCGGATCATCCTCAGGGATGCCGGCTTCCACTTTACCGACCAGATCCGCGCCGACGTCAGCCGCCTTCGTGAAGATACCGCCGCCAACGCGCATAAATAAGGCCAGGAGTGTGCCACCAAAACCGAAGCCGAGCAAAGCATCTGGAGCGGCAATACCGAGTAGGATGAAGATCACGGTTCCACCGAGCAGACCCAAGCCATCAGTCAACATTCCAGTGATGGTACCAGCACGATAGGCAATGCGAAGCGCGTCAGCAAAAGATCGTTTGGATGCAGATGCAACGCGAACGTTAGCCTGCACAGCCATACGCATGCCGATTTGCCCAACCGTCAGTGAAAAGCCGGCACCCATGATAAAAGCCAACGCACGCGCAATGCCAATGATCAACCGGACTTGATCCGATGTCATGGTGCTGAAGCGCTCCAAAGCCTCTGGCGATGGCGGAACGATGTAGACGGAGAAGAAAAGCGCCACCGTCAGGATACCGATCAAAGGCAGAATGGAGCGCAATTGCTTGCGAAGATAAGCGTCCGCGCCATCCTTGATCGCGCCCCAGACTTCCTGCATCTTGGGCGTGCCCATGTCCTCTTTCAGGATTTGGGAACGGAGGAAGACCGCGTACAAAAGGCCGACGATGGCAATGCCGAACACGACCCAAATCGCGATGACTTCCAGTGAAGTAAGTCCTTGCATAGCGTACATGTGGGGTGATTCCTCCCGAGCTGAAATAAAATAGGGCTTGCGCCCTTGATTGAAAGCAGACGGATTTTACAGGCGCATGGGGTTTGTGTCAAGAAAACAGGAAATGCCGCTATCGTTGACAGTTAAACCTTATTTTGATAAGATAGGTCAAATTCGCTCGGCTTATCCGTACAAGGAGAATCAATGTTACAGGAAATTGATGTTCAGACCATTAAGTTAACGTCGGCTGCTTCCAAAGCAGTGAACGATATTCTTTCGGAACGCAAACTCGAAGGTTTTGCTTTGCGGGTTTTCGTCGCAGGCGGCGGATGCTGCAGCGTGAATTTTGGCATGGCTCTCGACAATAACTTCCGTGATGCAGACACCACTTTCGAATCTGGCGGCGTTAAAGTCGTTGTAGATGAGACCTCCATGGATTATCTGCGCGGCGCGAAAATTGATTTCGTGAACGACCCCGAACGCGGCGCCGGATTTGTGGTGGACAGTCCGAACGCAAACTCGCAGGGACACGAACACGGCGAAGAGGGTTGTGCTTGCGGCGGCTCCTGCTCCTGCAATAACTAATCTCTACAAGATAAAATCAACCGGACTCAATTGAGTTCGGTTTTTTAGACATCGCGCGAAAGTCGTAAATTCATTCCTGTTTTCAAGCCATTGTCCGCTAATTTTCACTGATCATCATAAATTGGCCTTTAGAATTCGCGCAGATTAGCGGACGGAAAAACAGTGACGCATTACTTTTGCGAGAGGTTAATTTTATCTTCCACGAAGAAACGAAATAACAATCCCCATTGCCCCAATAAACAGAAATCCAAAGATCAACAAACCGACTGGAATACGGCTGGGATGTTGCGTCTGGACTGCAAAAGCGGGAATGGCTAGTGGCGCCGGAGCTGTGTAAGTCGGGAGGCGCGTGGCAGCCTGGGGGATAATAAATGCCGCCGCGAGCGTTGGATTTATTGTGGGAGTCATGGCAGGCGTCGGCGTGGGTGGAGAATCTACAAGAGGCAGGATGGCC
>JAKBYW010000297.1:0-3871 GCA_021840275.1 Chloroflexota bacterium
GCTTCTGCGGAACAGGAAGAACTTCTCAATCGCACGCTTAAGAAACGCCTGCCCACTGGCGCCTAGCAAGCATGATCCCCTCTGGCGAGGGGATTATTATTTAATTTGACTCTTCTTCCAACTCTTTTAGAAATTTTTCTTTGTTAGCCGAGCGAGCCGTCTTGCCACTTGAAGTTTTCACAATCCATTTTGGGCCGACCACTTTCACATATCGTAAGGCAATGGCAGAATTCTTGGTCACTTGCTGGCGGATGGCATTTGCAATTTGTTCCTGCTCGGCCGCGTTTTCTGAATCGACCTCGGCGATGATAACCACATCTTCCGTCCCGGCCCCTTCATCAAATATACCGAACGCCACCGAACGCCCCGCGTGAACGCCAGGCACTTCATACGTCAGAGACTCCAAATCCTGCGGATACACATTCTTGCCGCCGACAATGATCATATCCTTCTTGCGGCCAGAGACAAATATTTCTCCATCCAAAACAAAGCCATAATCGCCGGTCAAATACCAGCCATTCAGAAAAGCTTTGTGCGTTGCAGCGGGCCGGTTGTAATAACCTGTCAACATGCAATCGCTCTGCAAAGCGATCTCACCGATTCTGCCATCTTCAACATCTTTTCCATGTTTGTCGAGAATTCGCACACGGGTATTAGATAAAGGCTTGCCCGATGACATCATTTTCATGGCCGGACGACCATTTACAGGCGGACGCGCCACCCGTTCGGCCATAAACACCTCACGGTCAATTTCATAGACCTTGGGCAGGCGCGTCAGATCAGACTGCGTCACCCCGAAAACGTTTTCCGCCATCGCGTACGAAGTCTGCAATGCCTCGAGTTTCAAGCCATAAGATTCGAAACGTTGATAAAAAGCCTGATGGCTTTCCCAGCGCACAGGTTCCGAACAGTTAATGACTGCGCGCCACGAAGATAAATCCACGCCTTCGAGAGAGCGGTCCCGGATCTTTTGCGCGCAAAAGTTATAAGCAAAGTTTGGAAGCCATGAGATGGTTGCTTTGTATTTCGTTACCGACTGCATCAAACGATACGGCGCACGCACCCAGTCGAACGGCGAGCTCAAAACCAACGGTACACCAGCCAAAATCGGCATCAGAAAACCGGCGATCAAGCCCATATCATGATAAAGAGGAAGCCACGAAGCAATCACATCATGCTCATTCAAATTCAGCGCTTTTGTATAAGCGTCAAGTTGATTAAAAACAGCGCGGTGAGAAAGGGCAACGCCTTTTTGTAATCCTGTTGTTCCGGACGAATGTTGAAGCAAGACAATGTCTTCAGGCAAACGTTTCATCCCCGACAAAGAATCAAAATCCGGCTCAGACTGGAACTCCAGCTTATCGGTAACGATAACAGCCCGGACAGAATCACCCTCTTTCAGAGCGTCACGTGCTTCAACTTCAAATTCGGGATAGGTCACGATTGCGGCTGGCTTGGTCACAGAAACCAGCGCGGACAAGTCGGCGCGATAACGCTCCGGTGAAAGTTTCTCGGTCAGGAACGGCATGATGGCGGGGGTCGCGCCGCGCAAGATCGCGCCCCAGAATGCGTAGATCAAATCTTCGCCATGTTGAAGGATGAGAATTACAACTTCACCGGGTTGGAGTCCATCGCGAGCATACGTATTGGCATACGCCGTCGCGCCGCGCAAAAGCTGGCGATACGAGATTGGCAGGTCGGGTTGGCCGGAATGTTGAAGATAAACGGCAACCCGCTCCGGGGTCCGGGCGTGAAGCGACTGCAATCGCTCTGAGAAGGTTGTCATTTCACCTGTCGAGATTGGATCAAAGTTACGAGCTGATTTAAACTATCAAAAGTCTGAGCGTTCAGTTCAGAGTCGTCAATGCGAACGCCAAACGTATCTTCAACGAAGAGCGCCAAATCGACGAGGCTGAAAGAATCAATCAGCCCACCAGAGATCAAGGATTCATCCGGATTGATCTTGCGGTTGGGTTGCTTCAGGATTTGCGAGGAGATATATTGTTCGAGCACAGAGAGCAGTGAGTCATTCATAAGAAAATCTTCCTTTGATAGTTTTAAATTATAGCTTCCATCCCACGAAGACGGGGATTTAGCAGATAATGCTTTGCATCAAGCCAGTCCAAAAAGTTTACGCATTGCCTGCAAAGCGATCTCAGGTGTTGATAAGTTGAAGAACAACCAGCCCAGAGCTACAAAGTTAAACGTCAGAAAAACGCCGGTAACATTCAACGCAACTTGACCATTGCGCGTCTGTGTCCAGGCTGGCATTCGATTACGAACAAAGTCGCTCCAACGGTTCTGAATAAAGAGACCCACGCCATGCCACAATCCCCATGACACAAAACTCCATGCAATGCCATGCCACAGACCGATCAGGACCATGGTGCTGATCTGGGTCACCAAAATGATTGTCCACACCGGCCACGGACGCTTCGAGGAACGAATTGAACGGGTGACTGGGTTGAAAAAATATGAACGGAACCACTGCGTGAGCGTTATGTGCCAGGAGTTCCAGAACTGTGTCAAATTAGGCTTGAGATATGGCGCAACAAAATTTTCAGGCAGACGTATGCCGATCAGGCGTCCAAGGCCGATGGCAACATCGGTATAACCGCTAAAGTCAAAGTAGATCTGAAACGTATACGCGTAAAGGAAGACCCACATCCATCCCGACGTTTTAACCTGCGACACCATAATATCGCTCAATGAAATTACCGATAACATCTCTGCAAGAACGAATTTTTTAAACAGGCCTACAAAGAGACGTGTGCCAGCATCTAGCCAAGCTTCGTTATCCAAAAGCAGCGGGATACGAAGCTCTTTGACGAATCGTTCGATACGATCAATCGGCCCTGCTGTAAAAGCCGGAAAGAAAATAACGTAATTAACGTATTCTCCCAATGTTACTGAAGGCAATCGCCCCGACTGCCTGTCGCGGATCGTGTGCAAGATGCGAAAGGCTAAATATGAAAAACCCAGCCAGGATAACGAAGTCAGAGGTTGGTTGGGATCGGTTCCGGGGATATTGGAAAAACGACTCAATATTGTTTCCATTAAACCGGGTGATTTTAAAAACACAAAGATCAAAATAATAATGGCGAATAATACAACCAACAAGAAACGATTGCTTTTGAGGAAGCGAGCCAGCACAAAAAGCGCTGCGGCAATCGCTACCAAAGCGCCAAGCGCCAGATGAAGTCGAGGAGTATCTGTAACGAATATCTGATCGAGTTTGAAGTAGTGATTTGCATCCATCAATAGAGCAACGCCTACCAAGACAGCGACGGCAGGCCAGTTTAGTTTCCAGCTACGCATCTCGGCAGGAGATGTCAAAACCCAGGCCAGGATCGTGATTGTAAGTGTAGCAATTGGAATCCAAAAGCTAAGAGTGACGAGTGGCTGTACCGGCTGCAACCAGAAGACAACGAACGTGCTGACTGCCAGCAAAGCTAATTCGCGCCCCTTGAACAAGCGTCCGATTACAACAGCGACAAGAGCCAGAATTGCAATCTGAACAATGGTCATTTAAAAACCCTGATAGATCCAGGTCGGCGATGTATCGGCGGTAAAAATGAGGAGAGCAATGAGTATCAAAGCCAGCATCAGGGCAAAGAAATTTTCCCGATTAAAAATGGCATGATAGATTTTTTTCCACATTTTGGACTCCGATTATTTTGCCGATTGCCGCAAGTAGGCTTCCATAAACGAATCCAGATCGCCATCGAGAACTGCTTGAGCATTGCCTCGCTCGTGTTCGGTGCGATGATCCTTGACCATCTGGTACGGATGCAAAACATAAGAGCGTATCTGGCTGCCCCATTCGGCCTTGGTATACTCGCCGCGCAAGACAGCTCGCTCCTGGTCTTTC
>JAKBYW010000007.1:0-17866 GCA_021840275.1 Chloroflexota bacterium
CTCGTTGATGCCGATGGTCGCGAGAGCGAAGTATGCGCCGCGCAACCTGAGAATGGCTTTGCCAAGCAAAAAAGCCAAAATTCCGGAAGTTAACCCTCCAGTCAACGCTGCGCTCCAAAGCGGCCAGCCTTGAGCGCTGATAAGATATAGTCCTACATATCCTCCCAACCCAAAGAACACCACATGTCCAAAACTTACATAACCAGTAAATCCCAGCAGGATATTTAAACTGGCGGCCAACACAACCACCTGCAGAATAATAAAAATTGATTCACGTAACGATGGGCTGTGACTTGCGATTGGCCCGATCCCCAATGCAATCACCGCCAGGAGACTGACCCAGAGTCCAATGCTTTTGAACTGCTTCATTTCTTTGCTCCAAACAGGCCGGTGGGACGTACGAGCAGGATGATTACGAAGAGAAGGAATTCCAGCACGGGCACCCAGCTATTTGGCAGAAGGATCGGGATCAAACCTTCCATGACGCCCAGGATCAAGCCTCCTGCCAAGGCTCCCAATGGATTTCCCAAGCCGCCCATCACCACAATTACAAAACTCTTTAATTGGTAGGCGTTGCCGGCCAGAATGGTGAACGGGAAGAACGTCGCGATCAACCCTCCGGAAACCGCGGCCAGCAGTGTGCCAAGTCCAAAACTGAGCGCTAGAACGCGAGATGATGGAATGCCCATCAGTTCGGCCGCGGCACGGTTATTGGCCACTGCCCGGATATTCTTGCCGGGACGAGTGCGATAGAGAAAAAAGTATAGCCCGCCTGTGACGGCAGTTGCAACGACCGCCGCCACCAAACGCGTGCCCTGAACCGTCAAGTCGCCACTCCCAATACTTCCCAGTGTGAAGTTGACATTACGCGGCGTCGTGCTAAAGGCCGCCGTTCCCAAACCGATCATGATCATGTTGACGGCGTAAGTCGCCAGAAGTGTGGAAAGAGGCGGGGCAGACAGCACGCGATGGATGGCAATGTAATAGATTGCGATTCCGCCGATAAGCCCAATCAAGGCAATCAAGATCAGAGAGATGTAAGGATTCAAACCAATGGAACTGAACAAAAGATAAACCCCAAACATGCCCAGCGCCATGAGCGGTGCGTGCGCCAGGTTGATCACATCCATAACTCCCCAGATCAGACTCAGCCCCATGGCGGCAATTCCATACACAAAGCCGATCAGCAAGCCATCGATCAATGAAGCAATAAAAAGATTTCCCATGCGGTTTCTCCCGTGAATTCGGAACTATAAGGAAAAGTCCCTGTAAACGTTCAGCGCGCCTACAGGGACTTTCAGCACATGAATTTACGGGATGGGATAGAGCACAGGCGCAGTAGCGCCTTCAGCGGGCCAGACAATCTGTTTCACCAGATTTCCGCTCGCATCTTTTTGCCATTGTGCGTAGACCATGTCGTGGCCGATCTGCAGGCCGTGACTCGCAGCGCTGGCATCGAACTTGATGTGACCGTAGAAGGTCAGGATGTCCATCTTATCGAGAGCCGCTGTAATGGCTGCGCTATCCAGCGAACCGGCGTCCTCGATGGCCTTCTGCAAGATCAAACCGGCAATATAACCGCCAGCCGAATGGTAAGTCGGGTTTTCATTGTAGGCTGCTTTGTAAGCGCTGGTGAAATCAGAACCTGCAGGGCCATACCAGGTCAGGCCGGCCTTCTGGGCAGAAGCCTGTGTGAAGTTGACTTGTGGTTCCCATTGGCTGGGTCCAACTACACCGAGTGCGGCGCCACCTAACTGGGAGAACTTATCTTCCAGCGGAGCGACCAGTAATGCCACATACTTGGCGCCAATCTTCTTTTCGAAGAGTTGTTTGGCGAACGTGCTGCCATCCTGGAAGTGACCGCCACCCATGACCGCATCCGGTGCGGCAGCCTGGATCTTATTGATCAAGGCAGAGAAATCGGTCGTAGCCGGATCGTAACCTTCAAAGAGAACGACGTTATAGCCTTTGCCTTCCGCATACGTTTTCAGCGCTTTGACAACGCTGGTCGAGAAGCTGTCTGTAGAGTAGGCAACTGCTATCTTCTTGGCAGTGGGATCAGTCTTTGCCAACAGATCCAAAGCGCCGGTCAGATAATGACTGGCAGGAGTATATGCCTGGTAAACCAGCGTATACCCCTTCTTATAGGTGCTGTCATCTGCCGCGCCGGTGGTGATCATGATCTTGTTGTACTGCTGGGCGATCACAGCGGCGGCGGCAGCCAGCCCGCTCGAATACGGGCTGATCAGAAAGTCGGCGTTATCTTCCGTTGCCAGCTTGGTGTACAGTTGCTGCACGCGATCTTTATTGGACTCGTCATCGTAGGTCTGTGCCTTAAAAGTGACTACCGTACCGTCAGCCAACTTAACCCCTCCGGCTTTGTTGACTTGATCCATCCATAGCTTGAGACCGTTATACTGTCGCGTCGATTCGACATTCAGCGAGCCGGTCTGCGAAGAAGTGAATCCAATGGTGACGGTCTTCGCGGCTGGCTGTGCGGGCGCGGTTGTTGCTGCCGGCGCTTGAGTCGCCGCCGGTTGCGGCTGCGGCGCAGCAGTCGGGGTCGCTTGCGGACCGCAAGCGGTGATTGCCATGCTTCCCAGAACGAGCAGGCTAAGTAATACGAACAGTGAGCGTTTCATCTGAACTCCTCCAATGGAATGTTTGGGATGCAAATTGAACATTGTGTTGTACTGGAATTGAGATCGTTGGGCCAACCTCCCGGATGCAGTGTCATCAGATTTATTTCCCGCATCCTCTAGTCATTATATTTGCTTTGTCGAAACATTTCCTAAAAAAGAAGTGGATTGTATAAAAAATTCGTAAATAACCGCTTAACCCTCGAAGCGATAGCCGATGCCATGTTCGGTGTGCAAATATCGCGGATGTAACGGATCATCCTCGATCTTTTGGCGCAGGCGGCCAATATAAACCCGCAGATATTCGGACTCATCGCCATATTCTGGCCCCCAGACGTGTTGCAGGATGGCGCGATGCATCAAGACTTTTCCTGCATAATGCATCAAGTAGATGAGCAAGTTGTATTCGGTTGGGGTAAGCTCAATCGCCTGCCCGTGAATGGTCACGCGATGATTGGCGAGTTCAGCGGAGATATCGCCGCGTACAATCCGCTCGTCAGTTGAATTTGGCTCTGACCAGTGCGAGCGCCTCAGCACTGCCTTGATGCGGCCCAATAGCTCACCAACGCCGAAGGGCTTGGTCAGATAATCATCAACTCCCATGTCAAAGGCATGTACTTTATCGGTTTCTTCTCCCAGTGCGGTCAAAATGATGATCGGCACGTTTGAGCTTTGGCGAATGCGCCTGGTTGTCTCGAGACCGTCTTGATGCGGCATCATGATGTCCAGAATGACCAGGTCAACCGGCGAGGTATTGAATACCGCCATCGCCTCCAGGCCATTGGCAGCGGTCAGGACTTGATATCCGCGCACTTCCAAATTGCGGCGGACAAAATCCCGCAATGGCTTTTCATCATCAACAACCAGGACTTTAATTGCATTCATGGCACGTGTTATTCCTGCTGACCATAATATGATTCATGCGCTTTGGCTTTTTCATTGAGCGGGATAAGGAACGCAATGCAAGCGCCAACCTCCTGGGATTCCACCCAAACCTTACCGCCGTGTGCCCGGATAAAACCCTGACAAATCGCCAGCCCCAATCCCGCGCCGCTGGCGAGGCGTGTCAAACTGTTGTCCACTCGATAAAAACTTTCGAAAATACGTTTGCTCTCTTCAGGCGGAATTCCCGGGCCGTCATCAGAAACGCGAAAGATAAGATTATCCTGCTGCTGGGTGACATCCACGCGGATAGTCGCCTCGGGGCCTGCATATTTGACCGCATTTTCAATTAGATTTCGGAGGATGGTTTCCAGCCGAGGCGGGTCGCCAAATAACGGATGCAAATTCGGTTCGATCCGGACCTCGAAGTGGTTACCCGTTTGAAGTCGGGCTTGCTTCGCCGCCTGCTGGATGATCTGCTCGAGATGGCATTCTTCACGCACGAGTTGTAAGGAACCGGCCTCAATGCGCGATAAATCGAGAAGATTATTGACTAGGCTAGACAAACGATCCGTTTCATCCGAGATAACAGAGAGGAATTCGCGTTGCGATGAACGATCCCATTCCACATCGTCGGCCAACAGAGTTGACACGTAACCCTTGATGCCTGCGAGCGGCGTACGCAGCTCGTGAGAAACTGTGGAGATCAGACTTGATTTCATGCGATCCAGTTCGCGGTCCGTAGTGACATCTTGCAGAATCAATCCATGCCCAATGATGATATCGCGCGTATCGGTCACATCGAAGGCTTCCAGCCGCATGTAAACAATTTGTCCGGATATGCTCAAGACAAATTCCCCTTTTCGCGTATTGACCTTTTCGAGTATGTTCTTGAACTCTTGTTGTGCTTTTTGGGGATCCTGTGCGTTGGTAAGAATGCGCGCCAATACGCTGTTGAAAGACGCGCCTGCCAAATCCTCAGGGGTCATTGAAGTCAGTTCTCCCACGCGGCGGTTTGCGTAAACTACTTTATCTTTCAGGTCGCTGAGGATCAAGCCGTCTTCCATGGATTGGATCAACGCTTCCAGGCGACGAGTCTGTTCCTCCAATCTCGTGTCACTGCGTTCGAACAGGATGGCATTCTCGATTGCCATTGTGGCTTGATTTGCAAAGGTTGAGAGCAGCTGGATTTCATTATAGGTAAATTGGTGCGCGTTGGTATGAAAGACCAGCAGGACAGTGGGAGGGGCATGTTGTGTGTTCAATGGTACGGCCATGATGGCGCGGTATCCTTCGGAACGCGCGAGTCCGCGGCGGTTGACATAACTCGGATCAGTCTCTGTGTCGCTGACGTAGATGGCTTCTTTGGCATGCAACGCGCGCATGGTCACTGAGTCGGGTTCGCTGGGCTGGATGGCAAGCCGTTCCACGTAACTTTTTGAAAGCCCGCGGCTGGCCCGCACACGAAACACACCACGCTGTTCATCCAGTGCGATGATGGCGCACCTTTCCACTTTAAGCAGGCGGGACATTTGTTCAAGGATTCGGTCAAGCACGGTTTGCAGGTCCAGGCTGGAAACAACCGCGGCGCTGGTTTCCAAAAGCGTAGCCTGCTCCTTCATGCGGTCAGCGATGGACTCTTCCATGCGCAGGATACTGCGGATCAAATGTCCGATCTGATCTTCGCGTCGCGCCAGATGTTTAAGTTGCTCCCGTTCCTCCTGGCTTATTGGTCGGTTCGACCCAATCGCTTCGCTGATGGGCGCCAGCCGTTCCACAGGGCTGATCACGCGGATGGATAACATGGCCCAGAAGAAAAGTCCGATCAGCACGAATGCCGCGGCCGCGATCTCAGTAATGCGTTGCAGTGTGATCTGCGCCGCAAAGGCTGCCGCGGTTGGACGACTCACAATCACTTCCCAGTTGCTGTCGGAAATCGGAGCATGGGTATAAAGCCTCTCCTGATTGTTTGGATCTGTGGCGATCTGGAAACTGCCGCTATCCGCGGAGGAATGTTGATAAACGTTCGGAAACAAATCATTGGCGGGATGTAAAAGAAGGGCAGGATCGGGAAAGGCAATGATTTGGTAACTGCTATCCAGAATTGCAACCTGCAATCCTTCCTGCGATTGATGTTCGGATATGATGGATGCAAGTGTGTTGCTTAAACTTTCGAGTTTGATGTTTGCCCCAATCAGGCCGAGGAATTGCCCCTCGTTTGACCAGATTGGCATGACAGCAGTGGCGACAGGTTGATTGGTGGTGGGAGAAATTCGTCCTTCGGAAACGAACGGCTGGTCGGTATTAAGAGCCTGCTGGTAATAATTCCGAAAAGAAAAATCAACACCAACGGTCGAGCCGGGCCCGGTAGGATAATGGTAAAGCATAATCCCGCTAGAACTCAACCGGTAGATCAGATTCATATTAGGATGCGTGATGGTGGCGACACTGAAGAGCCGATCCATACCTGCCGAATCGGCCTGTATCACCTCGGGGTAAGCGGCTAATTCCTGTACGGCTTTCAGTGAATTGTTGATTGAGTTGTTGGTTTCCTGGGCGATGGCGCGCGCCAGCGAAAGATCATTGGCCTCTACGTTCTCGCGGATGCGCACGCCGACCAACTGGTTGAAAACCAGGAGCGTGATGAGAAATGGAACAATCAGCAGCAAGTAAAGAGCCAGCAGCTGTATGCCAAGGTCTTTGTACAGGGAAAGCCAGCGTTTCATCTTGATTTCAAATTTGCACCACCTCAGTGGGTTTTCGCTAAAGTTCTCGGTGTCATTGGTGCCAATTATAAGACTGCTCTCCGAAACCGGAACACTCTTCCTACATTCTTCTGCAGAAAAACCACGCAGCGTGTCCCCATTGTCACGCATTCATCTGGCAATTGTCCGCCCTTGAAATGTTGCGGGCGATTGTATTGGTATTCACATTGAAGTTTCCTGCATGGATTATGAAAATCTGAGCAGAGAAATGGGAGGCGTCCAAAACGATTTGAAGAAGTTGATACAAAACAAAATCGCTCCTGAAAAAAGGAGCGATTTTTATCTCTGCGATCCTGACGGATTCGGACCCGCGATCTACCTGAATCCCCTTGCCTTTATTGAGAGGACTGAAACGCTGACCCGGTTGCCAGTAGTCAGCCAGGGGAGCACTCAAAGTTTGTTAGGTAGCCAAAGGTAAGTTGGAATAAATTGGCTTCAAAGAATCCCAGGATTTGCTGAGCTAGGCAGCTCTGGCTTTGGCAGTGGCGATAACACCAGGCAGCGTCCAACGTGCGCCGGAACGTTTGAGGCGTATGGCCGCGATTTGTTTGCGACGAAGGAGCTGTCACTTCGCAAGCGCTTTCAATCGTGCCGCTACTGATGAGATAGCCGAGTTGCCGAAAACGGGCATAATCCATGCGTTGCTCGTTGTGAGTGTAATAGGTGATTGCCTTCTCGATCCAAGGTTTTGCCGAGGGGCGCTGCAGAAGACTGCGACAGGATTGGATGACATCCTGGATGCGACCATCCCAAAATTCAGTGCAGATCTGGGTCAGCCATTCGTGTGCTTGCGGGGTGTTGGCTCCAAAGGCGGCTTCAGCAATTGGCGTGAGATATTGGCTGGCATGGTACCAGTCCACGATTTGCCTGCACCTTGCCGCAGGCACAGGTGAACTGCCTTCGGAAAATACTTTTCCACCAGACGCCAGATCCAGACAGCGCCATCGATGACAAACACAATTTCATCGTAGGCATCCACCTGGTTTTGAATGCCAGTCGCCCACAGCAGATGTCCAAATTGTTCGGCTTCTTGAATGTCGCAGTAGTATTTTGTTTCCTTGGCCTGCAGGTTGCTCTGCTCTCCCACCCGCACTCCGTGGTGGTTCTGGGAACGGGAAGGACGTATTCTCTCCACTTCATACCAACACAAGGTTTTGAGTTCCCGCCATTCTCCGTGCAACGGGACATGCACGCCATCCAGCGATGCATACACTCGCCCTGCACGTTCTTCCAGGGTCCGCTCCCGGGTTTGTAATCCTTTCACATCTTCCGCAGCCTGCCTCCATCGAGTACCCTCATACATAGTTACTATGAGGTTTCCCCGAAAGAGTGGAAAGGAAGGAAAGACAAGGTACACTTAATTCGGAGGCCGTCTGATGAGCGAGCAAAAGGAAAGATGGAAATATACACGGGAATTCAAACTGGAGGCAGTCCGGCCGTACGAGAGCGGCGGGAAATCGATGCGGGCCATCGAGAGAGGGTTGGGGATCACGCCCTACCTGCTGGCGAAAGGTCTTGGTCTTGCGGCGATCATGGTCTTCCTGACCACATCCTGTATAGTGCCCACTTCATCTACACACACAATTACGCCTACTGCGGTTATCCAATCGACAACCAGCTCTAGCCCTAATCTCAACTCGGACATCCAATGGCTGAAGGCTAATGCAATTCCATTTGATACTACCGAACCGAATCACAGTTTCGAAGATTTAATGCCACTCAAAAAGATAATCGGCGATGCGCGTATTGTCGCGCTTGGCGAAGCTACGCATGGCACACATGAGTTCCTTCAGATGAAACACCGGATGCTGAAATTTCTGGTCGAGGAAATGGGATTTAATATATTTGCCATGGAAGCCAATTGGCCAGAAGCCAACCTAATCAATGATTATGTGCACACTGGCAAGGGCGAACCAGCACAAATTCTAAGGGGCTATGCCGGAGACGAGGGGGAGGAAGTGCTGGACATGATCGAATGGATGCGTGCCTACAACGAAAATCCGAGTAATACCCGGAAGATTAGTTTTTACGGATTTGATATAGCGAACGCTGGGCCAATGGCCAAAAACAATATAGCCCAGTACATGCAAAAAGTCGATCCGCAGGCCGCAACACAAGTTGCAGACAATTACTCTTGTAACCCTGGAAACAGCGTTGCCTGTCAAACGAAATTGCAAGCCGTATACGATTGGCTTGGCCAGCGCCAAGCCGACTATACGGCAAAATCCTCTGCTGAGGAATTTAGTTTTGCGCTGCATAGCGCACGCGTGGCAATCCAATACCAGGATTTCACTGCCCAAAACAACAGCGGTCTCATCCGTGACCTTTATATGGCAGAAAATGTAACATGGATATTGGATCAAGCTGGTCCGGATGCCAAAATTGTTTTATGGGCACACAACGGCCATGTTGGCATGTCAGCAGACGAGAACTTCCAGACAATGGGAAACCATCTACGACAGCAATATGACAACCAGATGGTGGTCTTTGGCTTCTTGTTTTACCAGGGCTCTTTCAATGCCTGTGGAACAGCCAACTTGCAAACCTTGGGTGTCGGTGCCTTCCATGTTGGTGCGCCACCGACAAATAGTTACGAGTCTTTTTTTCATGAGGCGGGTTTGCCGCGCTTCTTCTTGGATCTGCGTTCAGTCAAGGAAGGGACGGCTGCCTCAGATTGGCTATTAGTGCCACATCCTTTTCGCCAAATTGGAGGCTGCTACCACCCAAATGTCATGCAATCGGGCTTCGAGACCGCGGCTTTATCAAGAGTGTTTGATGTTGTTATCTACTTCCAAGATACTTCTCCTTCTATATTATTATTGGAAAAGTAAACTACCACCGCCATAGGCGGTGGCTTTAGAGCAATGCGCCTCATCATGTTGCTCCTCCGACGGGCTTATTTGCCTATCGGAAAGTAACATTTTTCCTGATGCAACGTATTTTCTCAAAGTAACATTTTCCGTGATGCAATTCGCAGCCAGCACAGGTTTTGAAGGGATGGTATACTCCGAAAACAGAAAAACACGAATTGGATATATGCCTACAGTCAAAGGAATTCCTGGCCCATATCGCTTTTACTTTTACAGTTTTGACTGTAACGAACCGATTCACGTCCATGTACAACGCGAGAAAATGATCTGCAAATTCTGGCTTGATCCCACAACTTTAAGCCAGAATCACGGATATGCTCCTGGAGAATTAAATCGTATTCGCTCCCTGATTGATACTCATCACGATATGATAGTTGAGGCTTGGCATGAACACTTTGGTTAAACTCGATGCGAGAATTAAAAATATTGAAATAACAGACGATTCGATCATCGCCCAACTAATAGACGGGCGCACCATTAGCGTGCCGCTAGTCTGGTCATGGCGATTGGCCGAAGCCACTCCTAAACAAAGAAAACACTACGAAATTATCGGGGATGGGCACGGCGTCCATTGGCCTGATGTTGATGAAGATATTAGCGCCGATGGGATGCTTTATGGGACCCCTGCGCCACGTCCAAAATCAAGAAGTGTTGCGT
The DNA here is from genome assembly GCA_021840275.1 of Chloroflexota bacterium. GTDB lineage: Bacteria > Chloroflexota > Anaerolineae > Anaerolineales > Villigracilaceae > Fen-1038. The sequence goes on from JAKBYW010000007.1 coordinate 9,814, forward strand.
AGAAGCGATTAAATACAATCGTAACAACCACACGACGTGAACAAGTCGCGTGGTTGTTATTTAGGGAACGATTGTGCTGGCCCTTGCCTCATCCGCCCGTATTTGCGAGGTAAGACAAATTGAAGGAATCGTCTTGATTGCCTGACAAAATTAATTTTTTGAGTAACTTATATCTGCTTCTGTTTCGCTCCGTGACAATTTTTATACTTGCGCCCGCTTCCGCATGGGCATCGGTCATCTAGCTTTGCATTAGAAAAATCTAGGTTCTTGCTTGGGCGTCTCCAGCGTGGAATGCCCTCGTAAAGTTTGTTTAACGCTTCTTCATTCATCTTCCGCAATGTCATAATCATCAATCTCATTATATCTTCTTCATTGTCTTCAAAGCCTTCAAAATTGAGGGGCGCTAATGGCGTAAGCGCATGGATAACTCGGTCTGCGAGAATTATAAAGACAAATATTCCCGCCAAACTGAGCATGGTTTCCTGAAAAGACTCCAAGCCCATGACATGGTTAATAACCCAGCCCACGCCATAAGCCATCAAAACCAACAAGCCACTGCCGGTAGTCAGCACAAGTGCTCCGAGCAATACAAATCCGAGAAATGTTCCAATAGCTCACATTTGGTTTATCTCCAAATAAGATAGAGACCTTTAGTGTCTCGCAGTTCGATTTTACTTGAAATAAGAAAAGACCTATCTATCGATCTCATCATCCAATCTCTCCTCCAGCGTTATCTATTCCAAAACAAATCATGGAGGCTATCTCAGTAGCCATCCCTTTAAAACCTTCTCTCCTTCCAGATTTTCCACCCAAACCCAGAAGAACTCCCTGACGAAATTTCAAGCACGGCAAGGCTCAATACCAACGCTCAAATTCTCCGAAAATTTAAACCACACTCTAAATTCAGGATATGATTGATTTTTCAGATGGGGTTGGTATAATTATGATCATCGATGATGACCCTGGCATCTCCAGGTAATTGATGATTCGAAGGGCGGGTTGTAACTTTATTCATGAAGTTCGGTTTGGCGATACTTGCCTGCAGCACCACAATTTCAATTCTGAAAACGCCGGAAGAAATGACTGTTTATGTAGTTTTGGCCAGCTTCTGAATTCATCCTGCCTTGCTGAGAGAAATGTGACAATTGCACTGAATGGTGTGGATTGATCAATGGTGGTTCCATTCTAAATACAACCGGCTAAAAGGAAAAACGGCGATGCCTCATATTTCTCGAGCTACCCTTAGCGCCAAGCTGGGCGCACTGAGATTCAAAATCGGGGGCCTGCGCCTGCGTGTTGTCGGCTTGCTTATCTTAGCATTGCTGCCTGCTTTCGCGCTTATGGTTTTCACGGCCTCCGAGTCCCGCAGCCGGGCAATCGAAGAAACGCAGAATAATGCACTGCGGCTGACCGAACTCGCTGCAGCGAACCAGCAACAGCTGATCGATGGGGCCAGGGATATCCTGATCACGCTTGCTCAAATACCCGCAATCCAGAAGCAGGATCGAGCTGCGTGCCTGTTTTTCCTGTCTAACGTGCTCATGCAGCATCCGCTGTATGCCAATTTCGGCGCCACCGATAAGGATGGCAACGTCTTCTGCATGACCATGCCGCAACGGCTACCCCTCAGTATTGCTGATCAGACCTACTTTCAGCAGTCCATGATGAATGTTGACTTTGCCGTCAGCGAATATCAGATCTCAACCATCAACTCGCAAGCCATGATTACCCTTGCCTACCCGGTGCTCGATACACTTGGTAAACCCCAAGGTATAGTCTTTGCAAATTTTGATCTGCGCTGGTTAGGATCGTTTATAAATGCCGCAGCGCTGCCGGCTCACTCCACCCTGCGCGTGATCGACCGAAACGGAATCATTCTGGCCTCCTACCCAGATGGCGGGCTTGAGATTGGTCGGAGCATGCCTGAAAGCTCGATTGCTCACATCATCCTGGACAAGAAAGTCGGGTTGACACAGGGTCCTGATGCAAACGGTATAGAGCGTCTCTATGCCTATACCCTGCTCCAGGCTGGTGCCAATTCTGATGTCTACATGATCATTGGCATTCCAATTGAAGCTACCTTCGCTGAATCCAACCTAATTCTGGAGCGTAACCTGCTTGCGCTCGTGATTGGCGCCGTTTTGGCGTTGAGCATCGCTTGGGCCGGTACGCAGTTCTTCTTTCTGCGCCAGGTTAATTCTCTGGCAAACGTAACCCAACGCCTCAGTGCTGGAGACTTGAGTGTACGCACCGGGGGGATGCCCGGACAGGGTGAACTGAGCCAGTTGGCACGGGCTTTCGACGAGATGGCTGTTACTTTGCAGCGCCGCGAGCAGGAGCAGTTATGGGCCCAAGCCCAGATCCAGAAGCAGACCGAACGCGCCGAGGCATTGGCCCGCATCGCAGATCGTCTTAACGCCAAGCTCGAGCTGGATAGCGTCCTGCAAGCTGTGTGTGATGAAACGAGCCGCGCCCTGAACGTGTCTGCAGTCGCGGTGGTCGTCTATCAGCAACCAGAGGATGATCTCTTTCACATCAGCGGTCCTAACCTGGATGTTGCGGTTCAAACCTATGCCCGCCCGCCTGTGCTCGCCTCGCTCGAGGCCGCGGGTATACGTCTGGACGCGCTCACATTGCAGGTAGATCTCACAACCCATCCATATCTGATTCCGTTGAAGATGCAGCAGTCACTGGATGTCCACCACTTGATCTCGTCCGATCTGGTCCAGGAGGGTAACACGATTGGACGTTTAGATTTGTTCATTGGTGAAAGGGCACTCATCGACGAGGATGAACTTTCACTGCTGAAAGGGATCGCCAATAGCGCTACATTGGCCATTACCAATGCCCGCCTCTATACGGCCTTGCGACTGCAGGAACAAATCCGAGCCGAGCTATTGCATCAGTTGATCGGTGCGCAGGAGGAAGAACGCATGCGCATCTCGAGGGAGCTACATGACGAGACCAGCCAAAGCCTGACGGCCTTGCTGGTAGGTCTGGATACCATCAACATAGCCGCTCATAGCGATATCCGCCGTATTGACGGGCATGTTCAGGACCTAAAATTCATCGCCGAGGATATGTTGGGAAATATCCATCGCCTGATTGCCAACCTACGCCCTTCTCTGTTGGACGATCTCGGGCTGGTGGCTGCCATTGAGTGGTACGGCGATCAGCGTCTGAAACCGTATGGGCTATCCTTCTACCTGGAACACTCAGTGGATGAACGCTTCCCCCGTCCAGTCGAGACCGCCCTGTTTCGTATTGTCCAGGAGGGGCTGACCAACATCTTGCGCCATGCCAGCGCCAGTTCAGTCGTAGTACGCCTGCTCCAGCAACATGATCTGGTAACGCTCGAGATCTTCGATGACGGTGTGGGCTTTGATTCACAACGGCTTGACATGCGGGAAACGGGTGGGCGCGGCTTTGGTTTGCGAGGCATCCAGGAGAGGGCAACCATCCTGGGTGGTTCTCTCGAGATTGATTCAGCGATCGGGAAGGGGACCACCCTGCGTATCCACTTCCAGACCTACCGTGATGAGGAAATAGTCACCCATGATACGAATCCTGCTGGTTGACGACCATGCAATCCTGCGCGATGGGTTGCGGGCACTGCTCAACTACTATCCTGATGTTGAGGTAGTGGGGGATGCTGAAAATGGCCGCCAGGCGATAGAATGTGTGGAACGCTTGGCCCCCGATATCGTCCTGATGGATATCGCCATGCCCATGATGAACGGGCTGGAAGCCACACGCCGCATCCGCCAGGAACATCCCGAAACGCGAGTTCTAATTCTGACACAATATGAAGACCAGCCTTACGTGTTACCGCTACTGCGGTCGGGTGTCTCAGGGTATGTGCCCAAGCGGGCTCTGGGCACCGACCTAATCAACGCCGTGCGCGCCGTCGCTCGAGGAGAAAGTTTCCTTTACCCATCCGTGGCCACTACTGTTCTGGAACAGCTACGACAGCCCGAGAAGGGTGCCTCACAGGATGCAGAGGCACTCACGCCGCGCGAGCACGAGATACTACGGCGGGTGGCTTCTGGCGAGACTAGCCGACAGATCGCCCTGGCTTTGAACATAAGCGTTAAGACTGTTGAATGGCACCGCAGCAATATGATGAGTAAGCTGGGAGTCCGTTCGGCCGCAGAACTGGTCCGTTTTGCCATTGAGCATGGTCTCGCCTAGAATGACGGGATGAGCCAGTATTTCCCCTAAGAAAAGCCCATAATTCCCCTCGTAGTAAAGCAGTTTGCTGGTTGCTATACTGATAATAACTTGAAGGCGGCGGTGGAGCGGTAACATCCATCGGACGCAGATGATGGCTACCCGGGAAACCTGATTCGGGTTGGAAGGAGGAGCATCGGACTAATTCTTGGCAGAAAAGACCACATTTTCTAGTTTGAACACAAATATGGCGCAACCTGTGGAATGATCTAACATCAGTCGAAGGAGAATAGCATGGCCCAGAGAAAACCCTTGTTTTTATTGACTAGCATCGTGATACTCGTGACATTGAGTATCCTTCTATCTTCCTGCGGCGGAGCAGCCGCCCCGACCATAGCCCCGAGCGCAGCTCCGAGCGGGGGTGTGAGTGGAGAACCGATTATCATCGGCGGAGCGCTCAGCCTGACCGGTATCCAGGCTCCATTGGATGAGCCAGGACTGAGAGGCGCCCAAGTGGCGGTGAAATATCTTAACGACAATGGGGGTGTCTTGGGGCGTCCTGTGAAGTTTATCAATCTTGACGGCAAGAGCGACCCAGTAACAGTCGGAAATGTGACCGTCCAGCTCATACAACAAGGCGCTGTGGCGATTGTCGCTCCGTGCGATTTCGACTTTGGTGGGCCAGCCAGCCGGGAGGCTCAAAAGGCTGGGATTGTGGGCATTTCGACCTGCGCCTCCTCTCCGCGTTATGGGTCCAAGGCACTCGGCGACAAACAGTTCACACTTTCCATGTGGAACACAACGATGGGCGCTGCTGCCGCCCAATATGCCTATAACGAGAAGAAGTGGACCTCTGCCTACGTTGTTACCGACACCTTCATTGACTACACCACCTCACTGAGCCAATATTTTATTGAGGATTTCAAAAGCCTGGGCGGTAATGTCGTATTTGAGGATACGTATACCCAGGGCGATCAGGACTTCTCAGCACAACTGGCGCGCATCAAAGCACTTCCCAAACTGCCTGATTTCATCTACATCTCGTCCTACAATCCGGACCTGACGACCATTATCCGTACCATTCGTGAGGCTGGGATCAAAACCCCCATCATGGGCGGCGATTCATATGACGATCCTGCACTATGGCAAGGCGTAGGGCCTGATTATGGAAACGATATTTACTTCGTGACGCACAGTTGGATGGGGCCTGAGGCCGGGCAGAAGATCGTCGACTTCCTGAAGTTATACCAGGCTATGTATAACAAGGTCCCGGATACATCGTTTGTGGCCACTGGATACGACACGATCATGGTGCTTGCCCAGGCGATGGAAGCCGCCAAATCAACCGATGGTGCGGCGATGGCAAAAGCGATGGAAGGCAAACAGTTTGACCTGCTGACCGGCAAACTTACCTGGTCTAATGCTGCCGACGGCCACGAGCCGAACATCGAGGCGGTGATTGTGCAGGTTCAGGGAGGAACGCCATCGTTCGTTGAGTGGATGACCCCGACCAATGTACCCAAACCTTAGTTCCAATGTCGGCTTGATCATTCGCAGCTTGTAGAATTTCCTGGAGGGATGTTGATTAATCCCTCCAGGATTGGTTGCGGAATCGTTCCCTATACTTTGAATCTGATATAAGCAAGGTGAATCCACGATGATGTCTTCCGGAAATGGACGGATGAATGCAGGCCCTCTGATTGTCACGGATGTTGTCAAAACATTCATCGGCCTGACAGCTGTTGATCATGTCAGCCTGGAGCTGGAGCGTGGCGAGATTCTTGGCTTGATCGGTCCAAACGGGTCAGGCAAGACAACGCTCATCAATGTCATCACGGGCTTGTTACCTCCGAATGGAGGCAAGTTCATGGTCGATGGACTTGATATTACCGCCAAACCCGCTTACCAGATTGCCCGCGCAGGGATTGCCCGAACCTTTCAAACAATCCGGCTGTTCAGAGATCTCACGGTTCTTGAGAATGTTGAAGTCGCCGCCGTCAGCGCGGGCATGGCGCGTGGTAAGGCACGGCAGCTTGCCCAAATATTGCTCGAGGAAATGGGCCTTTTGGAGTGGAGTGATCTGTTGGCAAGCGCACTGCCCTATGGCCTGGAGCGCAAGGTAGAGATCACCAGGGCACTTGCCATGCAGCCCAAGTACTTACTGCTGGATGAGCCAGCGGCGGGGCTGAATGAGGAGGAAAGCGATGAGTTGCTTCAAGTGCTGGCTCCCATCCCTGAGCAGAAGCACCTGGGGATGTTAATTGTCGATCATGACATGCGCTTGATTATGCGGCTCTGTCAACGCCTGCACGTTTTAAGCTATGGCAAGACCATCGGTAAAGGGACTCCGGAAGAGGTGCGCAAGATACCCGCGGTCATTCAGGCTTATCTGGGCAAATCAGGCACAGGAGGCCAAAGTGTTGATCGTTGACAATCTCCATGTCCGTTATGGGGCGATTAGAGCGCTGCGTGGTATCTCAATCAATGTGCAGAAAGGCGAGCTGGTAGCACTGATTGGCGTGAATGGCGCCGGGAAGACCACGACTCTTATGACCATTGCCGGCGTGCTGAAGCCGGCGCAGGGTACCCTCATATTTGAGGGGAAATCGATTTCCGGGCAGCCCCCCGAAACGCTCGTGCGTAAAGGACTGGCTCTGGTGCCGGAAGGACGCGGAATCCATCCCAGGTTGACTGTGGAGGAGAGCCTGCGACTCGGAGCCTTTGTACGCCGCAACTCTGCCAATTTGAAGTCCGATCTGGATGAGATGTGCACCCTCTTTCCAATCCTTGGCGAGCGCTTGAAACAGGCGAGCGGGACCCTCTCAGGGGGTGAACAACAGCAATTGGCCATTGCACGTGCGCTGATGTCTCATCCCAGCCTCTTAATGCTGGATGAACCTTCGCTTGGACTGGCACCCGCTCTGGTTGATCAGATTTTTGAGCTTGTAGCCCGCCTCCATCGGACTGGTGTGACGATTCTGTTGGTCGAACAAAACGTGGATCGCACACTGGATATCGTCGACCGTGCCTACCTGCTAAATACTGGCCGGCTCGAGGCGGAGGGTGCACCCGATGAATTGCGCAAGCATGTCGATATCGCCAGCGTATATCTGGGGGGCGGCTGATCCCGATTATGAGATGAGTGGAGGCTAATACTTTGATTACACCATCAGGCATTCTGCAGTTTCTGATCGACGCCGTGAGTCTTGGCAGTCTGTATGCGTTAATGGCACTCGGCTTGGTGATCGTGTACGGCATATTGAAATTGGTTAACTTTGCTTATGGCGAGCTGGTGATGGTTGTGGGATACACGCTGTTCCTTTTGAGTACCAGCCCGCTCCCCTGGATCGTGATCGCCTTGTTAAGCGTGGTAGCCGCGATTGCGACCAGTTACCTCACGGAGCGCGTGGCCTTCAGACCGGTCCGTGAAAAATCACTGACCGCCATGCTCATCACCTCCTTTGCCGTCAGTACGATACTGCAAGATTCCGCTCTATTATTCATTTCCCCGCGCCCTAAGGCCGTACCGCAACCCGAGATTTTTACCAAAAGTGTGACCATCGGGGTACTCATTGTTCCAATGAGGAACATCCTGGGCATCGTAGTCAGTTTAGCTTTGCTGGTTATTCTGGTGATTCTTTTGAAGAGAACCATCCTTGGCATGGCTCTACGAGCTGCGGCGGATAACTTCACCATGACTCGACTGCTTGGTGTTCCCGCCAATTTAGTCATCTCTGTGGCATTTGCCGTTAGCGGATTGTTGGCTGGAGTTGTAGGTATCTTCTGGATTGGCCGGATAGGGGCAGTGACACCCACCATCGGATTTACACCGCTGATTATTGCCTTTGTTGCCACCGTGATTGGCGGTATGACTAGCTTGGAG
>JAKBYW010000298.1:0-3867 GCA_021840275.1 Chloroflexota bacterium
TTCCGATCTCGGAGCGCGGCTATATCAAGCGTGTGGCTGCATCCGCCTTCCGTTCACAGAGTCGCGGCGGGCGCGGGGTGATGGGGCATACGACCAAAGACGAGGATGAAGTTGTTGCGCTCATCCCCGCTCGAAGCCTGGATTCGATGCTGTTCTTTTCCGATCGCGGCAAAGTCTATTCGGAAAAGGTTTACCAAATCCCGGATGCCGACCGGGCCGCTAAAGGAATCCCGCTCGTTAACGTCTTATCGCTCGACCCGGATGAGCGCGTGACTGCGGCCATCGCGGTCTCGGATTTTTCGGCGCATGGATTTTGTATGCTGGCGACGGCGCGCGGCAGGGTCAAGCGCGTGAACATGGAAGAATTCGCTTCGGTCCGCCCCTCGGGCTTGATCGCCATGACTTTGGACGAAGGCGACAGCCTCGGCTGGGCGCGCCCAACCTCCGGCAAGGATGAAGTAATTTTCGTGACCGAAAATGGGCAGGCCTTGCGCTTCGACGAAAGCAAAGTCCGTTCGATGGGACGGCAGGCCGCGGGTGTACAGGGCATTCGTCTCAAAGAAGGGGACGCGGTCACCAGCATGGATGTTGTGGATAAGGATGCCATGCTTCTGGTTGTGACCACTGGCGGCTATGGCAAACAAACGCCGTTGAAGGAATATACTCCGAAGGGACGCGCGACCAGAGGCATCTCCACGATTGACCAAAAGGCCCTCGGTGAAATTGGCAAGATCGCCGCGGCACGTGTCGTTCAGAAAGATGATGACCTGACCATTATGACGGCCAATGGCGTAACGTTGCGCTTGAAGGTAAAGGATGTTAAGCGATCGGGCCGCTCCACGAGAGGCGTACACCTGATCAAGCCGCAGGAAGGCGATAGTGTTGCATCCGTGGCGCGCATTGCATTCGAAGATCTGAAGCGCGCTGGAGCGCAGGTCAATGGCGATGAAAAGCGGCCGGAAGATCAACCGAAGCTGATCTAAAGATATGACTTCCCCGAACTTAAGGATTCATCCACGAATTAGCACGAATTACACGAATTTCTGAACGCAGAAGAAAAATAAGACGTCCAGTTTGTCAAAAAGCTGGATGTCTTCGTGTGAATAAGTAGATTTGTGGATGATTCTTTACAAGCCAAGCCTAAAGATTATTTTTGGAGTTAATCATGTTTTTGTGTGCTTTGAAGAGATTTCTTAGACCCCAAATTTTCCCGTTACGAATAAGGCTAACGCACCAAGGATGCACACTGCAAACATCAGTATCACAACGATGATGAAACGTTGCGCCGCTGTCATGCCGAGGATGCGACCGGACGAGCGAAGTTGCGGCGCCGCGCTGGTTGTACTGGCCGCTTCCTGAAATTGAGCCTCCTCTTCGTAAAAAGGACTGGAGTTAGCTTGTTCACGCAGATTATCAAACATAGTTACCTCGTTGCATTGATTCTATCACAGGGCAGGACGCAGATGAATCTCCCCGAATTGGACCGTCACGGGATTGCCACGTTCGTCGCGCAAGCGCAGACTGCCATCCGATTCCAACCCAAGCAGGAAACCGGTCAGCGGATTATCGTTTCCAGCCCAGACTTGGACCTGTTCGCCACGAAATGCCAGCAAATTTTCCCAGGCTTGCATGAATTCATTCGCGCCGAGCCGGGAACGCCATCCGATCAGGGCTGCGAGAATGTCACTCAGCAATCCTGTGCGTTCGATGGGATGTCCCAATTCACGTTCAATGCTGGTTGCGGGAAATAGAGTTTGATCCGCGGGGGGCACGGATGCGGCCAGCACGTTCACACCCATTCCTAAGATGGATGCATCGAGTGTGTCGCCAGTCCAAACTGATTCGACCAGGATGCCCGCTGTTTTGCGCCCGTTGAGCAATACATCATTGGGCCATTTGATGTGCGGCACGAGTCCCAGCGTCTGCAAAGAATCGGCTAGGGCCAGCGCGCCCAGCCCCGTAGTCCGGGCGGGATACGTGCGCTCATCCGCAGTGGGGCGCAGGATCAGGCTAAAAGCCAGAGCCGTTTTGGGAGGCGTAAACCATTTTCGTCCAGAACGGCCGCGGCCGGATGTCTGCTCGTCGGCAACGACCAGCGAAAAATCCGGCGCGCCCTGTGCGGCCCAAGCCAGGGCTTCATCGTTGGTTGAACCGATGCTCTGGAAAAAACGAAAGCCGCCCAAAGAGATATCTCCAAGCGCGGCTTGAATTTCGTTCCGGTTCACTTAATGGACAATAAACCAGGGATTAAGATTAACGCCATTGAGACGGACTTCAAAATGCAGATGCGGACCGGTGGAATTGCCGGTTGAACCGGAGAGAGCGATCACTTGTCCCTGCATCACCGGTTCGCAGCGCGTTACGTTGATGAACTGGCTCAAGTGGGCGTAAACGGTAGCGTACCCGTTGCCATGATCAATTTGAATAACGTTGCCGTATCCATACTGACTCCAACTGGCAAATACGACAACGCCTGCCCCGGATGCAAGCACCGGAGTTCCTTCAAAAGCCGTAATATCAATACCCAAATGGGTTGGGGTAAAGTCGTTGCCGGAGATGGTGTGCGGGCCGTTGGTAGGCCATAGTCCCGGCATTCCAACAGGACCTGGATTACAACTACCGCCGCTCAGTTCAGATGTCGCTGTGCCGTTTGCACGGTTGATGGTTGGGACAAATTCCATCCAGGATATTAATTCACGATGCCCGCCAGGGATCATAATGACCGTGCCGGGTTTTATCTGGGGGTTGGTCAGGTCAATGCCATTACCGGGCCAATTTAAAATATCTTCGGGCTTGGCATAAAATTTAGCGGCGACGGAATCGATCGTGTCGTCGGCTTGCCATGTGTAAGTCAGGCCATCTGCGGGGGGAATCACTAGAGTCATGCCGGGAGCCAGATTCGATGGATTATCGTGGAGGGAGTTCTTGTTGCTATATAAGATGGTTTCCGGTTTGATGTTGAACTGTTTTGCAATTGCAAACACCGAGTCGCCGCGCACTACTTCGTAAGAGCTTACAGTGTAACTCGACTGTTGAGAGACATCCGTTTTCAGCTGAAGCTGGCGGCCAATGCCGGAAGTTGGAACGGTGTTCTGAATTGGGGTCGGCAGGTTGACCGAGGGCTGCTGATTTGCTGCTGCAGTCGGTATCGGACGTGTGGCGGGTGAGGCCGCCCCAGCCTGCGTCCACCAGAAAGCGGATCCCAGCAAGGCGGCCACGACGAGCGCGGTCACGCCCCACGAGGCGACATTGAAAAGATTGGCTTTCAGAAACTCCAAGATTTTGTTCATTTTTTCCTAGTTCGTATTCGGAGACGACTCTTTAGAATGCTTTATACATCGTCTGTTAATTGTTCCAAAAACATCAAGTTATTCTTGGCGCGGTCGAGACGAGTGATGATTGCCTCGGTCGCAACGGTTTGATCCATACCCGCGCCGCTGGGAGGCGCCGAAACCATCTGGGCATACATGCGGCGCATAAGCCAGACACGTTGCAGAAGGTCGGGACCGAGCAGCAATTCTTCGCGGCGCGTAGACGAGCGTTCGATATCCACAGCGGGGAAGATACGGCGCTCCTGTAATTTGCGGGAGAGCAGTAATTCCATATTACCGGTGCCCTTGAATTCTTCGTAAACCACGTCATCCAGACGGGAGCCAGTGTCCACCAGGCAGGTGGCGATGATGGTCAGCGAGCCGCCTTCTTCGATGTTACGCGCCGCACCGAAGAAACGTTTGGGCGGATATAACGCCGAAGGATCCATACCACCTGAAAGCGTGCGTCCCGATGGATTTACCACAAGGTTATAAGCACGCGCCAAACGGGTGATCGAGTCCATTAAGATTACCACATGGCGACCGATCTCCACTA
>JAKBYW010000299.1:0-3862 GCA_021840275.1 Chloroflexota bacterium
GCCTGTTCCGCTCATCACCACAGGGACATTGTTTTCTTCAAAGATATCTTTTAGTCCATCCATAAGACGCCTGCCGCGTTTCTGGATGGTTTCAATGATCGGCTTGGTCTTCAACAATTTCAAAGTCGCATACGCTGCGGCGATGCCGGGTTTGTTATTCGTGTACGTTCCGCCCTGGGAGACTCCATGTCCGATAATGGACATGATCTCGCGCTTGCCGCCGAAGGCGGCTACAGGATAACCGTTGCCCAAAGCTTTGGCATACGTTACCAGGTCCGGTTTGACGCCATAATATTCCTGCGCGCCACCGTTCGCGATTCTGAATCCCGTTTTGACTTCATCCAAAATAAAAACGATCCCATGCTCTTCGGTCAGTTTGCGAATCAAGTCAAGGAATCCAGGCTGAGGATCTATCCCGCCGCAATTGCCCTGACATGGTTCCGTGATGACAGCCGCGATCTGATCGCCGTACGATTTCATCACGCGTTCAAAACCTTCAAAGTCGTTGAAGGGCAAGGTGATGATAAACTCGCGCATGGACTTGGGAATTCCCGACGAAGAAGGCACAGGGATTGGGCTGCGGCGATTGCCGTAAGATTCGACAGGCGCATAGGTTGACCACAAAGCGTGATCGTGCATGCCATGATAATTGCCTTCGAATTTTAAAATAATGTCGCGGCCAGTGAAAGCGCGCGCCACGCGGATGGCGTGCATGGTTGCTTCGGTGCCGGAACAAGCCATCCGCACCATCTCGACTGCGGGCGCCATTTCAGTAATCATCTCCGCCACTTCAACTTCCAATTCGCCGGTCATGGCAAAGAGGACGCCATTTTTAAGTTCTTCGATCACCCTGGCGTCAACCTCTTCGTACGCGTGACCAAGGATTATTGGGCCATAAGCCATTCGATAGTCAATGAAGCGACGGTCATCCACATCCCAGAAATAAGCTCCCTTCCCCTTCTGCGCGTATGGGGTGATGCCTTCGCCCCAATAACGAAAGTTGGAGTTTACACCGAGCGGCATTACTTTTTGCGCACGCTTTTGCAAAGATTGACTCTTGGGACCCGCAACACTCATCATATCACCTGGGTTATCGGATAATTATAGGGTTTCCGCTATAGGCGTCTTCGCGGCTTTTTCCGGAATTCGCCACTGATACACATCTTTTAGAATAATTGGCACAATAGAAGTAGTTGTCTTGCGAACCCCCGGAACTTTACGCACCACATCGGTGACAAAGTGATAAACATCAGCGGCATCTTTAGCAACAAGCTGTATACTGATATCGTTTTGCCCAATGCCGCAAGCTACATACCTGACATTGTCATAAACTACCAGCTTCTTGGCGACTTCCAAGATTTGGTCGGACTCGACCTCGATCCATACATCCGCATTAATGGTTAATCCGAAAGCTTCCGGGTTGACCACGGCGCTGATTTGGATCACGCCCTCCTGCACCATCCGATCAATGCGATATCGAATTGCGCGTTCCGAAATGTCACCGATGCGGCGGGCAACCTCCGAAGCGGACATTCGCCCATCTTCCAAAAGGAAATTAACAATTCTTATGTCAATATTGTCGAATTCATACATAATTTACGCAGTTCGTTTCCGAAACAGACATAGGGTGCGCCGAAATATACCCAATTAAATTCAGGGCGTCAAGGAAAAACTTAGCCATATTTGATATCAATCAAAATTTGGATTTATTCTTTTGGGGTCTGCAATATAATATCGCCATGCCAATCACAGACCAAACTCGACTCATCCGCCTCCTGCTTGCGCGTCTTGAACGCGTCTCGGTTGACTCTTACTGGGCGCATCGCGCCAGCGGAGTGCGAGGCGCGTTGCTGAGGGTGTTGGAAAAGCTTGAAACGGGGCAATCCGTGGACGGGTCCGCGTTGAAGCGTTTGACCGATAAAGGATTCCAGATCCTTGAACGCGCTGCACAGGAAAGAAGCAGGTAGCACAAGGCGTCATAATCCACGCACAAATCAGGATGAAAGGCATGATCAAACTCATGCCTTTTGTTTTTGTGCCAAAAATCTCCCTGTGAGATAATCCATTCATCGAGGTAAATATGAACGATCTTTACACCACCCAACCAACACAGATCGTTGCCTACACCGTCCGCTGGTGCCCGGATTGCAAACGTGCTAAAGCATTCTTTGCACAAAACAATATCCAGCACATCGATATCGACGTAGACGAAGACCAGCAGGCTGCCGAATTCGTCAGGCAAATCAACAATGGTTCACGCAGTGTCCCCACCATCATCTTTCCTGATGGCACAAAGCTGGTCGAACCATCCAACGAACAACTCAAAGCCAAATTCAATTAATGGGTCGTACTCATCAAGTCGTCATTTGCGGAGCGGGCATCACGGGCGTCAGCGCGGCATACTTTCTTGCCAAAGCCGGCGTCCGTGATATTCTGCTCGTTGACGAACGTCCGCCGCTGACTCTCACCAGCGACCGCTCGACCGAATGTTATCGCAACTGGTGGCCGGACGCTGAGATGTTGGCTTTGATGAATCGTTCGATTGATTTGATGGAAGGTCTCGCCGATGAAAGCGGGAATATCTTCCACATGAATCGACGCGGCTATTTATATGTGACTGGGGACAAAAACAAAATCCCTGATCTAATCAAGCGTTCAAACCGGACCCTTCGACTCGCTCAGGGCGGCGTCTCGAATCTGGGCGCGGGACAATTAAGAATTCACTCGTCTGACGCTTCAACCCATTCGACAAGCTCACCTGTGCCTGCGGCACTGGCGCAGGCAGGGCAGGCCTACCAACCCTCCGCGCCCGAAGGTTTTCATAACCAAAACTCCGGCGCGGATATTCTTTTGGGCAGCGATCTCATTCGCAAACATTTTCCATATCTGACAGAGGATGCAGTTGCCGCGCTGCACGTCCGACGCGCAGGTTGGCTGAGCGCTCAACAGCTTGGCATGTATCTGCTCAAAACGGCGCGCCGCCTCGGCGTCGGGTTTGAGTCCGCGCGCGTGGAGGCTGTAGATGCGGCGAATGGCCGCGTTAACGGAGTCAGGCTGGGCAACGGCAAACGCATCAATTGTCCCATTTTTGTAAACGCCACTGGGCCGTATCTCAAACAAGTTGGAAAAATGTTGGGCTTGGAAATCCCTGTTCATACTGAATTGCATTTGAAAATTGCGTTCAAGGATCCGCTCGGCGTAGTTGGGCGGGACGCTCCGCTTTTGATTTGGGACGATGCCCAATCTTTGCCGTGGACTGACGATGAACGCGAAGCCCTGGCGGAAGACGCAGAAACAAAATGGCTGACCGAACCTTTCCCAGCGGGCGCGCATACTCGTCCAGAAGGCGCAGGCGAAAGCCAAACTATCTTGATGTTATGGGAATATAAAACGCGCATGCTCGATCCGATCTTCCCGCCGCCGCTCGATGAGCAATATCCAGAGCTTGCCATGCGCGGCATGTCGGCCATGTTACCGGGCTTGAAACAATATTTCAACAAGATGCCCAAACCGCAATTAGACGGCGGATATTACACCAGGACGCGCGAGAACCGTTTATTAGCCGGGCCGTTAAATGTTGAAGGCGCATACGTAATCGGCGCAGTATCAGGTTATGGGATCATGTCGGCCTGCGCGGCGGGCGAATTGCTGGCGGCGCACATCGCTAAAATGTCATTGCCATCTTATGCGTCTGCCTTTTCTCCGGCGCGTTATGATGATCCGGAATATCAGAAGAAGTTGGAAAACTGGGGCGAGAGCGGACAGCTTTAACAACATGATCTTGCTTTACATTCCAGACGGGATACAATAAAGAAAAGGAGCAACTATGCGTCGCAGCTTTTTTGTTTGTATTTTGCTAACC
>JAKBYW010000300.1:0-3856 GCA_021840275.1 Chloroflexota bacterium
CGCGGCGAAAGCCGGAGCAACGCACGCCCTGCTCGAGGTCCGCGAGACGAACGAGGCGGCCTTGAGCATGTATCGAAAATTCGGTTTCGAAGTCTCAGGCCGTCGTCCAAAATATTATAAAGACAATGGCGAAGACGCCATTTTAATGACACTTCATAACTTGGAGGTATCTTTTCAATAAAGCGGGGTGTGGGGTGTTTTGGATAGGCAAAGCCTGCCCAGAGCACCTCACTTCCCGCTTCTTTGCGAGAAGATACATTTGGAGTTTGCATGAGCGCCGAAGAAACGTTAGCACAAATCGCGAAAGAAGTAGCCGTGTGCAAAAAGTGCATCCTGCACGAGTCGCGCAACAAGTCGGTGCCTGGCGAAGGCCCCGCCAATGCCGAGATCATGCTGATCGGCGAAGGCCCGGGCTTTTACGAAAACGAACAAGGACGTCCGTTCGTGGGCGCGTCCGGAAAATTTTTGAGCGAGCTGCTGGCTCAGGCCGGGTTGAAGCGCGAAGATGTATGGATCGGTAACGTGGTCAAATGCCGCCCGCCCGCCAATCGCGATCCGTTGCCGGACGAATTATCCACTTGTAATCAATATTTGGATCGGCAGATCAGCGCCATCAATCCGAGCATCATCATCACACTTGGACGATTTTCGATGGGCAAGTTTATGCCGGGCGCAAAGATCACGCAGGTGCATGGACAGATGCGCAAGGTCGGAGAGCGTTTTGTGATCCCGATGTTCCACCCGGCGGCGGCTTTGCATCAGGCCGCGCTCAAACCCGCCATTCTGGCGGACTTTGCAAAATTGCCCGAATTGTTAAAAGAAGCGCACCAAGGCCTGGGACGCGCGGCGCCTGCGCTGAATAAAGAAGAAGCGCCAAAGGAAGATCCAAAGCAATTGAAATTATTTTAATCCTGCCACAAAGGCACCAAGAACACAAAGTTTTCTTTGTGAACTTCGTGCCTTTGTGGTGAACAAGAAGGAATAGAATGTCAACCAAAGAAACTCTCATCAAGAAATTGCAGGATAAGACCGCGCAGATCGGCATTTTGGGAATGGGTTATGTGGGAATGCCGCTGGCAGTCGTTTTTGCCGAAGCCGGATTCAACGTCATGGGGATCGATCCCGATCAACGCAAGATAGATACTTTCAACAAAGGCATTTCCTACATTCAGGATGTGCCGACGGAAACGGTGGCGCGCCTGCAGAAAGCCGGTAAATTGAACATGACCGCCGATTTTGCGGTGCTCAAAGATATGGACGCGGTCAGCATTTGCGTGCCCACACCGCTCCGTCAGACCGGCGACCCCGACATGTCGTTCATTTTGTCGGCCACCGAACAGTTGGCAAAATATGTCCATGCCGGAATGGTTGTCGTGCTGGAGTCCACCACGTATCCGGGCACGACGCGTGAATTGACCTGGCCGATGCTGACCGAAAAATCCGGCCTCAAGATCGGCGAGGAGATTTTCATCTGCTTCTCGCCCGAGCGCGTCGATCCGGGACGAAAAGACTGGACCACATTAAATACGCCCAAAGTGATGGGTGGTATTACCAAAGCCTGCGCCGAAGTTGCAACGGCCTGGTACAGCGGAGCGATTAAAACTGTTGTGCCCGTTTCGTCTGCTGAAGCGGCTGAGATGGCAAAACTATTGGAAAATACTTTCCGCATGATCAACATTGGACTGGTCAACGAACTGGCGATCATGTGCGAACGTCTCGGCGTGGATGTCTGGGAAGTGATCGACGCGGCGGGAACCAAACCCTTTGGCTTTATGAAGTTCACGCCCGGTCCCGGCCTCGGCGGTCATTGCATTCCGATCGATCCGCTTTATCTTTCGTGGAAGATGAAGGAATTGAATTACAACGCCAAATTCATCGAGCTGGCATCCGAGATCAATACAAATATGCCGCGCTATGTTGTCTCGCGCGTGCTGGATGCGATGAATGATCGCGGCAAAGTTTTGAAAGGCTCGAAAGTTCTCGTGCTCGGCGTGGCTTACAAACCCAATATTGACGATGTGCGCGAATCTCCCGCATTGGACGTAATCGCGCTGCTCAGGAAAAAAGGGGCGGATGTGTCATATCACGACCCGCATGTTTCACACATCCATCACGAGAAGGAAGGCTGGAAGATGGAAACGGTGAAGGATGTAATGAAGGCCGTCAAAGAATCGGATGCGGTTGTGATTGTTACCAATCATAAGTCTTATGATTACAAGGCGATCCTGGCCGAAGCGAAATTCATTTTCGACAGCCGCAACGCGCTCGGAACAATCGGCGCGGAGAGTGAAAAGGTTGTGAGACTGTAGGCAGTGGTCAGTAAACAGTGATCAGTCATCAGTTTGGACTGATCACTGACAACTGATTACTGACAACTGGATACTAACATGGCAAACTACTTAATTACCGGCGCGGCAGGATTCATCGGCGCGCGCACATCTGAGATGCTCATCAAGCAGGGACATACCGTCGTCGGCATTGACAACATGAACGATGCCTACGATGTCCGCATGAAGGAATTTCGACTTAAGACATTGTCCGGCTTGAAGAGTTTCAAATTGTATAAGCTTGATATTTCCAAACGCGCTGACATGGAAAGTTTATATGACCAGAAATTTGACGGGGTCATTAACCTTGCCGCGCGCGCGGGCGTCCGTTTTAGCGTGGATAATCCCTGGCTGTTCTACGAAACCAACCTGACCGGCACGTTGAACATGCTCGAGTTGTGCCGTGCCACCGGCACGAAGAAATTTTTGCTGGCTTCGACCTCGAGCATTTACGGCGCGAATCCGCCGTATCCTACATCTGAATCCGCTTCGAGCAGTGAGCCGCTTCAACCGTACGCGGCCAGCAAAAAAGGCGCGGAAGTTTTGGCGCACTCGTATCATTATTTACACGGCATCGATGTCAGCGTGGTGCGCTACTTCACGGTCTATGGCCCGGCGGGGCGTCCCGACCTGGCGATGTTCCGCTTCTGCCAATGGATCAACGAAGGCCGCCCGGTGCGCATCAACGGCGATGGGAATCAATCGCGCGGATTCACGTATGTTGACGACATCGCGCGCGGCACGATCCTGGCGCTCAAGCCGCTCGGATATGAGATCATCAATCTCGGCGGGCATGATGTCATCACGATCAACGATCTTGTCAAAATGCTGGAAGAGCTGATCGGCAAGGAAGCGAATGTGCAATATGGTCCGCCGAATTTAGCCGACATGTATTCAAACTGGGCCGACGTTTCAAAAGCGAAGGAAATGCTCGGCTGGAATCCGCAAGTGGGACTCGCTGAAGGTGTGAAAAAGCTCGTTGAATGGTATGCCGTTGAAAAGTCCTGGGCGAACGAAGTATTGACTCCATGAGCTGGCTTCAAAAACTGCGCGATGATGAATTGTTTGGCCGCGTCATCAGTAACAGCGCCCATTTATTCAGCAACAATTCCATCAGCCTTCTGCTCAGTCTTGTGCAGACGGTGCTGGCCGCGCGCCTGCTTGGCAAATCAAGTTTGGGTCTGATTGCCATTGTCATGTCTTATGCCTCGACCATTAACGGCCTGTTTTCGTTCCGCATGAGCGAGGTGGTTGTCCGTTATGGCGGTGAATATATCGAGAAAGGTGAGAATCAAAAAGCTGCCGCCATAATCAAAGCCGCCAGCATGGTCGAGACGATCGTTTCTGTGCTGGCGTTCATTGCCCTTGCTTTAACAGCCGGACTGGCCTCACACTTCATTGCTAAAACCCCCGGAACGGAAAGGTTGTTCATTGCCTTTAGTATCGGCCTGTTGGCGAATTTCAATGCTGAAACATCCACAGGCATTCTGCAGCTTACAAACCGGATCAAATTAATCGGCAAGATCAAT
>JAKBYW010000301.1:0-3849 GCA_021840275.1 Chloroflexota bacterium
CTTGCGATACCATAAATTCCAGCCGTACTTGTTGCCGCCAAAATTAATCTCTGGCGGGATTTGATAATTTTCAGCAATAAATTCAATCAACGTTTTCCACAAATGGTAGTTCGAGCCTAGCGCTGTTTCAATTTGTTTCTCTGAAGGCTGATGTTCTTTGTCAAGGAAATAACCGATGCTCATTGCGGCCTCGCTAACACAACTGCCATCTTTTCCACCGCCTGCCGTAAAACTGGCACATGATCATACACAGGTATTCCGAGTCTGTCCGCCTCCTGCACTTTCAAATCAGCGGGCAGATAACCAAGTAAAGGTAAGTCAGGAGTTTCTGATTCGAGAAACTTTGCTTCTTCGTCGTTCCTCACTTTATTCCCAACCAGATACAAACGCGTCAAGCCAATATCATTTGCCAGCTTCTTGATCTGCGCGGCAGTGCCGAGACTGCGCCGCGTCGGTTCGACGACAATCAACATGGCGTCCACAAAGTCAACGGTGGCGCGGCCGAGATGTTCGACACCCGCGTACATGTCCAGCAGAAGGACGTCATCCTTGCGAAACATGAGATGTGTGAAAAGTGTTTTGAGCATGGCAGATTCGGGACAGATACAACCAGAGCCTCCCAAATCAACTGACCCCATTTCCAATAATCGAACGCCGCGATGAAGAACGCTGAATCGTTCGGGGATGTCGTCCACGCGCGGGTTGAGGGTGAAGAATCCGCCAATCGTTCCGGGTTTCGCGCCCGTGCGTTCTTCAATTAATTCATCCATCTCCGCGATGGGACGAAGCCGCGCGCGCAGTTCGGACGGGAATCCCAAAGCTCCAGCGAGGCAGGGGCTTGGGTCCGCGTCAACCGCTAAAACGTCCCGGCCCTGAAGCGCATACGTCTGCGCCAGGAGCGCGGTCAGTGTCGTTTTCCCCACGCCGCCTTTGCCAGTGATCGCAAGTTTCATAATTTTTGTGTTTGAAAAAGAAAACTGAGCGAAGTCATCCTGAATACATTATTGCACATAATACATGCGACATTTATCCGCTTTTTGCGTGACATTCAGCACAGATGATGGAACATACAAAATGCTAGAATGGTTTTGAGGAATGACATTGAATAGACACGGAGGAGATTTCCTCGATTTTTGTATGTAGGCAAACAACATAGAAGGAGGTTCATATGAAGACCTCAAGTTTCAATACGCCTGCCCTGTTCGGCGACCACCACGTCACCGAGGTCAGGCGTATTCTTTTGCAATTGGAAGGCGTTGCGGATGTGTACGCCAGCAGTGCCTTTCAGGTTATTGAAGTAACTTACGATGAGAAGAAGATCAACGACCTGCAAATCACTGCCAGGCTGGATGAGGCGGGCTATCTCGGCGAATGGACAGTGCCAGTCGAGGCAGGAGTTGCGGCTCAACAATCTGATGAGGGAAAGAGAAGCTACTTCCGTCACACCGCTGTTTATGAAACGACCGGGAAGACGGTGACGTTTGCCCAGTGCGTGAGTTACAGCGGACGCCCGCTATGGCCGTGCCCCGGAATGGGAACCATTTCGGTCACGCGTGACGAGGAGGCGGATCATGCCTAAGAAACGTGGAATCACCGAATATTCGACTGACCCCGCCGCGCAGGAAATGCTAGTCCGCGCCCAGGTGCTGGGACTCGATACGGCCTTCACGCGTGCGGACAAGATGGTGCCCTGCAACATCGGCGCGGCAGGTATGTGTTGCAAACAATGCGGCATGGGGCCGTGCCGATTGACGAAGAATGGCGAAGTGGGCGTGTGCGGCGCAACGCTGGACACCATGCAAGCCCGCAACCTGACGCGTTCCATCGCGGCGGGCGCCGCGGCCCATTCGGATCATGGCCGCGATATGGCTTTCCTTTTGAAGGCAACAGCGAAAGGCGAGGCGGAAGGATACGGCATTCGCGACGTTGCGAAGTTGCGGATGGTCGCGTCTTATTACGATATCAAAGTGGAGGGACGCGCGCCCGAAGAGATCGCCAATGATCTGGCCGACCTTTATATTTCGCAGTTCGGTCAGCAGCAGGGCGAGGTCGTACCTGCCAAACGCGCGCCGAAGAAGCGACAGCAAATCTGGCGCGAACAAAAGGTCTGGCCGCGCGGCGTGGATCGTGAGGTGGTCGAGGCTTTGCACCGTACGCACATCGGCGATGACCAGGAACCCGAACACATCTTGAATCACGCCATTAGAACATCACTAGCCGATGGCTGGGCTGGCTCGATGATCGCCACCGACATCTCAGATATTTTATTCGGCACGCCCGCGCCGATTTTAGGTCAGGCGAATCTCGGTGTCATCAAGGAGAACATGGTCAACGTGGTGCTGCATGGTCATGAGCCAAGCTTGAGCGAGATGATTGTCGCGGCATCGCAAGATCCGGAGATCATTGCATATGCAAAAGCGGCAGGAGCGCAGGGAGTCAACCTTTCAGGGATTTGTTGCACGGCAAATGAAATTCTTATGCGACAGGGCATCCCCGCGGCGGGAAACTTCCTGCATCAGGAACTCGCCATCATGACCGGCGCAGTCGAAGCCATGGTGGTGGATGTGCAGTGCATCATGCAGGCATTGGTCGGTTTGGCGCAGAATTTCCATACCAAGATCATCACGACCTCGCCGAAGGTCAAGATCACGGGCGCGACACATATCGAGTTCGATGAGCATCACGCCTTGACGGTGGCGAAGACGATCCTGAAGACGGCGATTGATAACTTCAAAAACCGCGATAACTCCAAGACACGCATTCCAAACATCAAAGAAGATTTAATCCCCGGTTTCTCAAATGAATACATCAACTATATGCTCGGTGGATCATATCGCGCCTCGTTCCGTCCGTTGAATGACGCGATTATGAGTGGACGCATCCGCGGTGTGGCCGCGATTGTCGGCTGCAACAATCCGCGTTCGTCGCAGGACTATTTGCATAACAAGGTTGTGCGTGATTTATTGAAACAGGATGTGCTCGTCGTGCAGACGGGGTGCGGCGCGATCGCGTCGGGCAAGCTGGGACTCATGTTGGGCGAAGCCGGCTTGAGCGAAGTCGGAAATGGTCTGCGCGAAGTTTGCGAAACGGTTGGCATTCCGCCTGTCCTTCACATGGGCTCATGCGTTGACAATACGCGCATCCTGACTGTGTTGACTCAAATGGTCGAGACAGGCGGTCTCGGCAATGACATTGACCAAATCCCCGCCGTCGGTCTCGCACCCGAATGGATGAGCGAGAAGGCGCTGGCGATTGCAACATATTGCGTTGCTTCCGGCGCCTATGTGATCTTCGGCGGCGCGTCGCCCGTGAGCGGAATGCCCGACCGAGTGCAGGACAGCGATGCAGTACTGAAATATATCGGCGAGGGTTGGGAGAAAATCTACGGCGGCAAGCTGGAGTTCATTCCCGATCCGGATGAGATGATACAAAAAACTTTGGAACACATTGATAAGAAGCGCGCCGCTTTGGGCCTGCCTGAATATGACCCGAACAAATTTGGTCGCAGCGGCGACGCGAGGATGATCGAGTTGGAAAAGTTGCCAGTTGAACAACGGAAGGTCGCGATTTACGGATAAAGTCTCAATGGTCTGATGGTCTAAATAGTCTGAATGGTTAGAGTAACAAACACCACTTGGACAAATAAGACCAGTTAGACCAGTAGACTAGGAGACACTTATGTCACGATACATAGCCACACGCGCAATTCGCGGAGCCAACGCACTGGTCACCGAAGCCGAGATCATGCTGGATAGAGCGCTGAAAGAAAAAGGGGCGGACACGCCCGTCGCGTTTCCGAACACTGCATATTATCTGCCGACGATTCTCGGCATGACAGGCAAGACCGTT
>JAKBYW010000302.1:0-3838 GCA_021840275.1 Chloroflexota bacterium
ATTCATGACCGTGATGGGGAATAAGGATTACATCCTGCGGCTGTTCCCGCTTTTCTCAGGCCTGTTGGCAACGTACTTGATCTATCGTATTGCCCGGGAATATTTCGTGGCAGGCGGGCTCTTTGCTATCCTAATGTTTGTTATATCGTGGCCATTGATTTATTATTCATCCGAACTCAAACAATATTCCAGCGATGCAATGTTTGCACTGCTACTGATGTATTTGTCATTCAAGTGCATCGATGAAAAGGCGCGCCCCAAAGACTTTTTCATGCTGGGTACAGCAGGCTTCGTTTCCATCTGGATATCCCACCCGTCAGCTTTTATCTTGGCTGGAATCGGACTGGTGCTGGTCTCCGAAAAACTGATCCGCAAAGCGTATACGCCTCTGCTCTGGACTTTAGGGTTGGGCGTCGCGTGGACGATTTCATTTGGGGCGACGTATCTGGTTTCCCTGCGTTATCTGATCTCAGACCAATCCCTGCAAAGTTATTGGAGTCATGGATTTATGCCGCTGCCAATCTGGCATCATTTGGATTGGCTGGCACAGACCTATTTAATGTTATTGGAAACAGTCAGCCCAAATCTATATCTCTGGTATTTGACATTAAGTTGCTCAATATTAATTGTCATTGGCCTGACCTCGCTCCTGTTACGTGACCGGAATATCTTATTCATTATTGTATTACCCTTCCTCACCACCCTGGCAGCAAGTGCCTTGCAAAAATACCCGCTCAAAGAGCGCTTTGTGCTCTTCCTGGTTCCATCGGTGATCTTGCTGATTGCCGAAGGTATTGGACGAATCCATACACTGATCGGCAAATGGAATCGCAGCCTTGCATTCTCTGTTTGCTTTATTGCTGCGTTGACAATATTTTGGTCGCCGGCCAACGCTATATATGGAAATTTTCTAACGCCTCCAATGGGAGATGACATTAAGCCCGTTATGATTTATGTCGAACAACACAGAATCCCAAATGATGTCATATACGTTTATCATGGCGCCAGGCCTTCATTTAATTACTATGCGCCCTTCTATGGTTTCGATACGGGGAAAGTAATTTCAGGCCTTGATCTCGCCAATGCTCCCGCCCTTAAGCAATTCTATAGTCAAGTGGATCAGCTTAAGGGCAATGCTAGAGTTTGGGTCATCTTCTCTCATATTGTTGCCTGCGGTGGTTGTACTGGGGATATGGAAACTTTCTATGTTCAGTATCTTAACCAATTTGGCAAGGTGGAGGATCAATTCAAAGCTTCAGGGGCGGATGTATATTTTTATAATCTAAACCGATAGTTTTCACTTTTCGCATCCAAGTTTGACATAACGCGCCACAATGTGCTACACTTACGATTAAGTTTTCCCTAAATCGCCATGAACCGAATCGAGACCCTGCGCGCTTTTGACCAGATCAAGCTTCTAGCGGACTCACGCCGCATGACGATCCTGCGCCTGCTGATGGCTCAGCCCGCCACCCTAACGCATCTGGCGCGGATAATGAAGCAGTCCCCGGCATGGGTGCGGCACCACATCAAAACGCTTGAATCCGCCAAACTGGTCGAGATTGTCGAGATCCGTAAAACGGGGACAGTAACCGAAAAATATTATCGGGCAAAATCAAGCGCATTTTTACTGCAGGAACTTATCCTGCCACAAAGCCGGAAACCTGCTTTGATCTTTTCAGGAAGCCACGATCTGGCCCTTGAATCCGCCGCGGAACACTTGACAAAATATTTTCATTTACTTGGTTTGCCCGTCGGTTCACTGGATGGACTGGTAAATCTGCGTCAGGGTTTGTGTCAAATATCCGGCGCGCATTTGCTCGACGAAAACGGCGAATACAACACGCCCTACATCCGACACTTTTTTCCCGACCGCGACGTGGAAGTCATCACGCTCGCTTATCGCACACAGGGACTCATGCTCTCGTTGGGTAATCCCAAAGGCATCAAGAACATCGCCGACCTGGCGCGCCCAAATATCCGCTTTGTGAATCGCAACGCGGGTTCAGGTACACGCCTGTGGATCGACCACGAACTCAAACGATTGGATATTACATCCGACAAGATCAAAGGCTATGAACGCGTTGTAAAGACACATAGCGAAGCCGCCTCCTTGATCGAAACAGACAAGGCCGATGTATCTCTCGGTCTGCAAGCCGCCGCTCACCAGCACGGACTCGATTTCATTCCGCTCTTTGAAGAACGTTACGATCTCATCCTGCCGCGCGAGAATGAAAAACCAATCACCCCATTGCTTGATTATTTGCAAACTGCATCTTTCCGCACCGAACTCAATACGCTGACCGGATACAACTCCGCACACAGCGGTGAACAAATTTCACTCTAAGGAAAGAAAAAAGATGAAGCGTTTATTTTCTGTTTTATTTCTGCTTGGCATCCTGCTCTCAGCCTGTGCGCCTGCACCGACTCCCGCCGCAAATGGGCCAAAGACTCCTCAAGCCCTCCAGCCAACCGTAGTTTCGACTGCATTATTCCAGGTTGTCAAACCAGACGGGACCAAGGTGGGTCTGACGATGGATGATCTCAAGAAATTACCTCTCGCCCAATTAACCGTTGAAGGCAAACTACAAGAGGGGCCGAAGCTAATGGATGTGTTGAATGCAGCGGGCGTGACTGACTTCACTGAAGTTACATTAACAGGCAGTGCCAGTCCGGTCACTCTAACACGCGCACAAGTGGATGAAAACACTATTCTTGATTTCAATAATCACGGCACGCTAAAACTGGCGACGACCTATGTTCCAATGCCAGACTGGACGAAGGATATTTCCGAGATCACTGTGAAATGAAATTCTTAATTGGGATCGACGATACCGATAATCTGGAAAGCCGCGGCACCGGGCATCGCGTCCGTATGCTGGCGGATTGGCTGGCCGAAAACAAATTGGCCGCTCCGCTCGGCATCACGCGTCACCAGTTGTTGGTTGATCCGCAAATCCCGTACACATCACACAATAGTTCGGCTTGCTTGTCTGTTGACACTGATAATGCCGACGATGTTTGGGAAGCCTCGCGCGAATTTCTTTTGCGTGAAAGCGCAGTCGGCTCAGACGCCGGCTTGTGTCTCGTGGTGTGGGATGACGTCCCGGCCTGTGTGAGCGCCTTCGGCGTACGCGCTAAGCAAGTCGTTCTGACCCAGCTCGAAGCGGAACAAACCGCCCTCGATAACGGTATCCGCCTCGAAGGCCTGACAGGAACCGGCGGCGGAATCATCGGCGCGTTGGCCGCCGTCGGCTTGCGTCACGCTGGCGAGGATGGACGTTTTCTCTGGCTTCCCGGTCTGCGCGAATTGCAGGGAAAACTTTCCGTCGCGCGAATTTGTTCGCAAGGTCACGTGGATCGAATCTGTACAGTTGAAGAGTTTGATCTTTCATCTGAAACCCTGGTCGATGTCGGCGAATGGGTGCGGCCCGTTCTGCGCGGCGGCCAGGCCACACTTTATGTTGAGGAGATAAATCATGAATGGCGCATCATCTCTAAAGACCGCATCAAAAGCCTTTCCAACTGATTGGTCATTAAGTTGGATCGAAGCCCTGCTGTTGATCGGCAGCGGCGCGTTGGCAGTTGTCATCCATCGCAACACGGATCTTTCCCTCGGCCTGCCCGGTCATCAGGGCATCGCATGGATGGCGATCCTCATTATCGGACGCATGTCGTCGCGCTTTCGCGGCGCGGGAAGTCTGGCAAGTGCGGGCGCATCGGCAGCAACTTTTATTCCGGCTTTGCATACCGCCAATCCCTTCACAGCGCTGTTCTATCTTTTGCCCGGCCCTGTAATGGACATTGCTTTCTATTATTTTCCTCGTTACGCAAACAA
>JAKBYW010000303.1:0-3827 GCA_021840275.1 Chloroflexota bacterium
AATGCATCCCGCCCACCTGACGCACCATGCCTTTGAGTTCCATCATTACCAGAGCCGCGGAAACTTTCTCGACGGGCAAACCAGTCTGATTGCGAATTTCATCCACGTGGATAGGATCATTGTTCAGCAAATTCAACAGTTGCGCTTCGACCGCGTCGGCGGGCAAAATCTTACGGGCGGCTTTTTGTTCGCCCACGCGCGTCAGGTTCAGGGCTTGCATAATATCCTGCGGTGTAAGCAAAGGCAAGGCGCCATTTTGTATCAACTTGTTCGTACCCTTGCTTTGCGGCGCAAGTATACTACCCGGCACAGCAAAAACTTCACGTCCTTGCTCGGCTGCAAACTCAGCCGTGATCAGAGCGCCGCTGGTCTCGCCTGCTTCGATCACCACCACCGCCATGGACAAGCCGGAAATAATTCGATTACGCGGCGGGAAATTACTACTCTCCGGCGCAGTACCAACCGGATAATCGCTGACGACTGCGCCGCGCGACATCATTTGCTCGGCCAATGCGCGATTCTCAGGCGGATAAATACGATCCACACCGGACCCCAAAACAGCTACCGTTCGCCCGCCGGCTTTCAACGCCGCTGAATGCGCCACCGCGTCCACACCGCGCGCCAAACCGCTGACCACCGTGATTCCATTCGCCGCCAGAAATGCGGATAACTCTTCCGTGACCTGACGTCCATAAGGCGTGATTTTGCGCGTGCCGACAATGGCAACCGCGAAATGGTCTTCGGTCAATATATCACCGCGCACATATAAAACGGGCGGCGGCTGTTCGATCTCTTTCAAGCGCGGCGGATAATTCTCATCGCCCCACGTCAGGATCTGAATGTCTTGCGCGGCGATCTTGTCCCACAGTTTATCAAGATCAACAGATTTACGAATTTCGAGAAAACGCTCAACAACCTTCGGTCCCAATCCTGCGGCGCGCAATTCATCCGGCGAACCCTGCCATGCAGACTCAGCGTCGCCAAAATATTGGATCAGGGCCTGCAGACGAACTGCCCCGATCCCGCGCGCGAGATTAAATCCAACCCAGTAGCGTTTTTGATCCATGAGAAAAGTATAACTGTTATCTGCGGTTCTGGTTACAGCCCTTCGAGCAGATGAACGCGCATTAAACGGCGGCCCATTTCCACGTCCAGAATGACCGAAGGAATGGCGGGCAATAATACTTCGCTTCCATCGGCGCGCGTCACCACGTACACATTGTTTGCGCCCGTTTCCATCACTTCGGTCAACTCACCGATTGGCTCATCCTTCTCGTCCACCACTTGAAGTCCGATCAGTTCATGAAAATAATACTGACCCTCAGCCAAAGGCGGACGATCCGCGCTGGCGACATACACCCACAGGTTGCGAAGGCGTCCCGCATCTTCGGGCGTATCCACGCTGTGAAATTTTACGATCAAGCCCTCGTTGTGAAAACGCGCCCCGTCAATGACCATCGCATCGTGCGACTCGCCCACAAAAACTTTCACGCCTTTTTTGATGCGCTCCGGGAAATCCGTGTGGACTTCCATCACCATCTCGCCATGCACGCCATGCGGACGACGCAAGTGACCGATAGCTAAATAGACAGGCTCGCCAGTGGACGGCGAGCCTGACCCAGCGCTGCTAGATAATTTTTGGGGAGGCATTATTGTGGCTCAACCACATCGAGAGTAATTTGTTTGCCTTCACGTTCGGCGGCTACTCTCAAGATGGCGCGAATGGAATTGGCAACTTTTCCGCCCTTGCCGATCACGCGGCCCATATCATCTTTGGCCACGCTCAGCTCAACGCGGATGTGATCGCCGTTCCCATATTCTTGAACTTCGACCTGCTCCGGGTGCTCAACCAGCGACTTGGCGATGAATTCGATCAGGTCTTTCATAATGCCTCAGCTAAGAATTTAATCCTTGTGGGTCTTGACGGAAGCGACGCGCTTTGTAGCGGCCTCTGCCGCTTCCTGCAAAAGCGCCTCGACCGCCTCGCCTTTTTTAAGGCGTTCGAAGCGATCAAGGATTCCCGCGCTCTTGAAAACCATGCCCACTGATTCAGTCGGCAGAGCGCCGTTCTGCATCCAGTGATAGACCCGATCTTCTTTAACGGTCAGAGTCGAGGGATTGGTGCGCGGGTTATAGAAACCCAAAATTTCGAGAAAGCGGCCATCGCGGGGAGCTTCCTTATCAGCCGCAACAATGCGGTAGGAAGGCTGGCCCTTCAAGCCAATACGGCGAAAACGAATACGAACCATCGAGAACGTTCTCCTTCAAATTAATTTTCTATTTTAGTTGGCTCATGCAAACGAGAGAGGAGGGGTGCGTGAAAGGACGCACGCTCGAAAGCTGAAATCCACAGGCGCATATTTTACCAGAGAATTACTGAGGGAGCGAAAAAGAAATCCGTGTTCCCTTCCCAAAATCGCTCTCGGCAGAAATTTTTCCTCCGTGCGCCTCGACCAGATATTTTGCAATCGAAAGCCCCAGCCCCATCCCGCCCGAATCGCCGGATTTATAAAACCGATCAAAAATATGCGGCAAGTCAGCGGATGCGATTCCCGGCCCGTTATCTTCGACGGAGACTCGCACGCTTCCTTCCCTGCCCACAGCGGACTCCGTTAAATTAATTTTGACCACGCCCCCGCGCGGCGAATAGCGTAACGCGTTACCAATCAAGTTGGACAACACTTCGCGAATACGCGCCGGATCTATTTCCAACGCAGAAACATTTTCCAAAGATAATTCAAGTTTTACGCCAGAATTATCTGCACGAGATTGAAGCGACAAAGTAACCTCACGGATCAACAAAGCCAGATCGGTCGGCTCGCGCTTGAGTTGCAGTGCGCCGCTTTCGGCGAGAGCGAGCGTCCGCAAATCATCCACCAGACGCGAAAGGATTTGTGTCTCTTCCAAAATGGACTTGAGTTGCTTTTCATCAGCAGGATACACGCCATCCAACATGCCTTCGACGTTTCCCTGGATGACCGTCAGCGGCGTGCGGAGTTCGTGCGAAATATCGGCCAGCATGGCGCGTCGTTGAGAATCATCAACTTGCAAACGTTCCGTCATCGAATTAAACGCTCGCATCAACAAGCGGATTTCGGGCGGGCCTTGCTCGGCCACACGTGCCGAGTAATCCCCTTCTGCCACGCGGTTGGATGCCGCCAATAAATCATCAATCGGCGTGGACATGCGTCGCAAATTCAAACCTGCTATCACCAACGCCGCCACGACAAAAGCAAAAAAGATCCCAACGAGCGCAGGCGCCCATTGAAATTGGTCAAAAGAAAAATGGAGAATTCCAAAAAGGTGTAGAACAAAACCGACGATGGCAAGGAAGACGACAAAGCTGAATAAATTAAATACAACGAACAGGCATCCCAGCCTGCGGAAGAATGGGTTGCGCCTGCCCATCCGCCGCCAGTGACGACGATCACGCGGCGGCCATTCTTCGTTCTCAGGCCACCACGGCGGGCGTTCGTGTTCGGAAAAGCGAAAGCGATGTTTCATGATATTTACCGATTCACAAAATGCTCACGCCGCCGTCTCGGCGGCGAGTCCAGCGCCGAGGACGGCGCTGGAAGCAGTTTCTATTTATCCGAAAATTTATAACCCACGCCGTAAACCGTGAGGATATATTTCGGTTCACTGGCTTTGACTTCGATCTTGCGGCGGATATTTTTGATGTGCGCGTCAATGGCACGTTCATAAGATTCAAATGCCACGCCATGGATTGCGTCCAAAAGTTGAGCGCGCGTGAAGACGCGCCCTGGTTGACGCGCCAACACGGCCAATAGTTCGAATTCGGTGGGAGTCAGCTCTTCGAGGCTGCG
>JAKBYW010000304.1:0-3435 GCA_021840275.1 Chloroflexota bacterium
CCGCCGCCTCGCTGAGGGCATTCCCTCAACCGGCGGCGGTGTGCAATCACTGCACGAGAATAGCGTCATGACAACGCAAGCGTGAAAGATTCTCTAGCAATTCTCCTATATAAGAATATTTTACTTGGGATTAACAGAATCTACTAGGATTTTTCACTTTCGGTATCTGCGCTCTGTGCGGTCAAACGTTGGCAGAAATGATTGGCACCAACATAATCAACAGTTTCCTTCACGAATACTACACAAACTGATTTTTTAGCGCGGATAAGACAGCGACACCAGCGCGCGGAAACCGGAATATGCTTTCGGCATATCATCGGCAAGGAACGAAAGCATCAAGCCCTCGCGTGTCACGCCCGGCATATTCATGGCTTTGTCGGCCATATCGGACGTGAACAATTCCACCGCTACTTTGATCGGCGTTTTCAAGATAAAAGGTTTGGGCACATCCTTTTCCATAAGCCGCTCAACCGCGCGTCTCGCCGCGTCATGGATCAATTTTGCAGTCGCGTCTGGTGCAAGACACTCTGCAGAAAACCTGCCTGTTGCTTGTTTGGTCACGGCAGTTTCGAGCGCGCCGAGTTGTTCGACCATTTGCGCGCAAGCCGTCTGATCTCCGCTCGCCATGATAACCGGCACACCGAAACATCCAGCCAACGCGGCGTTCAAAGTATATTCACCTGCCAGCATATCATTCAGCCAAAGGTTGGAAACGCAGGTGCTCGACCAAGTATGATCCAGCACAGCATTTTGTGAACCATGCCGCGCGTGGTAGCCGACGAAGAAAACGCCGTCTACACTCGAGTCAATGCCCTGCATCATAGACAATGGCGAGGGCGAACCGCTGTTCAAGCTTGCCAGCGGATCGAGTTCTTCGACCAGAATATTCGAGCCGTTCCAGTGTCCATCGCTGACAACGATCCGGTCCGCACCGGCATCGTGCGCACCGCGGATGGCGGCATTCACGTCAGCAGTCATTAATTTCCGAAAGCGCGCATATTCGGGATGCCCCGGCGTAACCTGGTCCCAGGTGGTGACGCCCGTAATACCTTCCATATCCGCTGCAATCAGGATTTTCATCGAAGACTCCTTTTTTTTGGTGAAGTAGTTATTTCACGTCGACCAATATTCATTGAATTCTAACGCAAATAAACGGAAGATGCTCAAGCACAACTTTCTTAAGTCAGAGAACGAACCGCGAAGCCCGCAGCCCTCTGCAAGGGCAGGCGAGCGCGAAGATTTCTTTTTTCTTGGCGCACTTCGTGCTCTTCGCGGTGAAAAAAAATGACAAAGATTGGAGTTCTCCATGGACTTTAAGAAAGCCCCTGATGCTCCTCAAGCCAAAGCACTTTCCATCCATCAAAATCGAGCCTATACTTGAGGCATCCCGGTAATAAGGAGATGCAGCATGTCTGACTCAGCTTTACGCGCACTTTCAATTTTGAGGCAGGGAAATAATTTCCAATGGTATGTTATTCCCCTGCTGGCGTTTGTCTTCTACGTCTACACGGTCGAAGCCGAGAAACGCAACTGGAGCTTGATCCTGGCGGGGCTGGCCTTCTGGGGCGCGGACTGGTTCAACGAGATCGTCAACGGACTCGTTTTGCACGGCACGGGTTTTGCTCCGATCTGGGGCGAGCCGGGGCCGACGGCTTATCTCATCCTCGTTGGTCTCAACATCGAGACAGCTTTCATGTTCGCAGTTGCAGGAATTATCTGGACGAAAATGCTGCTGCCGAACAAGGAAGACAAAATCCTCGGTATCCCAAACCGCTGGTTCATTGCCATCGCCGGCTCGGCATTCAGCGTCTTCGTTGAATATTTTCTCAACGCCGCCGGTGCGCTGACCTGGGAGTGGCCCTGGTGGAATCGCGGTGCGCCAATCTTGATCTTTCTCTTCGGCTACCTGACATTTTTCATTATGGCCTTCTGGGTCTTTGACATGAAATCCATGAAACAAAAACTTCAGACCGTCGGAGCATTGTGGGCCGTGGACATCGTCAGCCTGATCGTCTTCGCCGGATTTCTGAAATGGATATAGATTAATGGAGAAAAAATGCCTAAAACTCAAAATCGCGCCGTGATGAATTGGATCTACACTTTCGTAGGCGTCGCGATGTTCCTCGTTGTCTTCGGCGGCCTGGTCCGTCTCACCCGTTCCGGCCTGTCCATCGTCGAATGGAATCCCGTTTACGGCGCGGTCCCGCCGCTCAACCAGCAACAATGGCAAACAGAATTCGCCAAATATCAGCTCACACCTGAATATATCAAAGTCAATTCGGGCATGACGCTCGATCAATATAAAGTCATCTTCCTGCTCGAGTGGTTCCACCGTTTCATCGCTCGCTTCGCAGGTCTGATCTTTGCCATTCCCTTTTTTGTATTCTTCTTTAAGAAAACAATTCCGTGGAAGGAAATTGGGCTGTACGTGGCGTTGGGATTTTTATTCCTGGCACAAGCCGTGATGGGATGGTACATGGTCTCAACGGGATTAGAAGACCGTCCCTCCGTCAGTCAATATGCACTGACCGCCCACCTTTTCCTCGCACTGACTTTGATCGGTGTGTCGTTATGGACGGCTTTCGGCCACCAATTCGGCTTTAGCAATGGCAAAGCAAAATGGTCAACGGCCAGTAAAATTGTCGCCGCTGGATTATTCGTCCTGCTCATCCAGATCGCCTACGGCGGATTCACAGCCGGCCTCAAAGCTGGTCACATCTCCGACACCTGGCCGCTTATGCTCGGACAACTCATCCCGCACGGATTGCTGAGTCAGGTCGAGCCGCCGCTGCTAAATCTGATTGACGCACCTGCCACGGTTGTCTTCATCCATCGCTGGTTCGCCTTCGTTGGGCTGATCGTCGCGGTATGGATTTACTGGCTGATACGCAAACAGAATTTCTCAGCCGAGATCATGAAAAGCATCAACCTTGTATTGGTCCTCGTCGTCCTGCAAATTGCTCTTGGAATTCTTGTCATTTTGTATCACGTCAACATCCCGCTGGCGCTTCTCCATCAAGCCAACGCACTGGCTTTATTCTCGGCCACGATCTACGTTCTGCACCGTTTGCGCGCCGCAGACGCAAAAGCATAATCTTGAATTAGGAACCCGCGCCGAAAATCTTCGGCGCGGGTTCCTCTTATAAAGGTTTGGAATGCGGAAGCTTGCTTCCGACGACTAAAAGTCAGACAGCAAGCCGTCCGACCCCAAAGTTTTTCATCAAGGATGATTATGATGGACAATTTTTTTGCAGTCAATTATCCCGGTCCGGCCTTTCAACTCTTCGGCGCGTCACATATCTTCGCACTGATTGCAATCGTTTTGCTCAATCTCTTTATCATATTCCGCTTCAAAAAGGCCAATGAAAAAACAAAACACAACATCCGCTGGACACTTGCCATCATTTTATGGGCCAACGAAATCGGCTGGCATCT
>JAKBYW010000304.1:3445-3814 GCA_021840275.1 Chloroflexota bacterium
TCCGGGCGGTTGAGGTGGCATCTCTGGCATATCTTCACCGGCACGTGGACGATCCAAACAATGCTGCCGCTCCATCTTTGCAGCGTTCTGGTCTGGACAGGCGCGCTCATGCTCGTCACCAAAAACTACTCCATCTATGAGTTCTGTTATTTCCTCGGCATCGGCGGCGCATTTCAAGCTGTTCTGACGCCTGACCTCGGCATTTACGGCTTCCCACATTATCGCTTCTTTCAAACTTTTATTTCGCACGGCCTGATCATCACTGCCGCAATTTACATGACCATCATCGAAAACTTCCGCCCAACCTGGAAATCCATGCTGCGCGTTTCGATCTGGATGAACATTTACATGGTCATCGTTTATTTCATA
>JAKBYW010000305.1:0-3808 GCA_021840275.1 Chloroflexota bacterium
GCGCATCTTTCACAATCAGGTATGGAACCGGGAACTGTCCCGGATAGTGAATGGCACATCATCGAACAGGCGCTGGGCGTGCTTATTAATGGACAAAATTGGAGCGGTATTCTTCAGCTGCGCGCCGCGTTCAATCCCCTCTACGCTGGTGATACTGTGGCAGGTCTAGCTATCCTTCAGTTGTTGGATCAAAACGCCATTCAAGCCGCAAGGCATTTAGAAGACCAGAGGGAACTTGGACATTTACTTGGATCAAAAGGGCATAATTTGCACCGACAAGGCTACCACCAGGATGCAATCAATGCTTTTGATGAGTCTGCCAAAAATTATCGTGAAATAGGCGAAGACTTCCCTGCCCTGGAAAGCTACTACATGACATCTTTATGCTACCGGGCATTGGGAAACAGAGAAAAGGCCAGGCAAATCCTTGAGGAGGTAATTCACAATACGGATCCCGATGATCCATGGCGCGCCAACCCCCTGCAAGTAATGGCCTGGCTTATTCAAGATGCAGGGAACCTGAGCGAGGCAGAGAAGCTCCTTCAACAGGCGTTGATCTTGTACGAGCAAACTAAGGACCCTGATCTGCTTGTGGCGGGTGCACTGGCGGACCTTGGAGAAATCGCTGGCATACTTGGCCGATTCGAGGAAGCCAGACAACATTTTGAAAGATCCTTATTAATCCTATCGAAGCATCAAGGGCAATATGATCGCCAGGAAGCCAGGGCTTTGCTGAAATTCTCTGAATTGCTAATGCACCAGGAAGACTACCCTGTTGCCATCAGGTTATTGAATCAAGCCGACGACAAAGTCAGCAGATACGGCCATTACTACGACCTCCTATGGCAAATAGAATTGGCAAAGGCCTTCATCTTCGTGCGGGATGGACAGATCTTCAATTGCCTCGCAAAAATGCGGTCTGTTCTTAGAATACGCCGACAATTGGGCCTGTCCAATATCCTGCTGATTCAATATGTGATGAAAAGATATGCACAGAGATTATGACAGGTAAAGATGGATAAAGTCCTCGCACTCCTGTCCCACACTGCTTGAAAGATCAAATCAATCCAGTTATAATTGACGTGTACATATGTACAGATGGAGCGTATATGGAAGTCACCGTAGATGCATCTGCCCTGATTGCCGTGATTGCCAACGAAGCGCAAAAGACGGTTTTGATAGAACTGACGCGCGAAGCGGACCTGATCGCCCCGTCGTCCATTCATTGGGAGATAGGCAACGCGTTTTCCGCCATGCTGAAACGCCAACGTGTCACAATTGACCAGGCGATTCAAGCCCTTCAAATCTACCGGCGCATCCCGGTACGCTTTGTAGAGATCGAACTGGTGGATGCACTGGAACTGGCAGCAGAATTGAACATTTATGCGTATGATGCCTATCTGTTACGGTGTGTGGCTAAATACCGCGCTCCGCTGTTAACCCTGGATGATAAGTTAATGAAACTTGCAAAGCAAAAAGGATTTGGCGTATTGGAGGTACCCAAATGAACACCTATACATTTACAGAGGCGCGCGATAAGCTGGCATCCCTGCTTGATCAGGCGGCGCGCGATGGTGAAGTACTCATTAAGCGCAGGGATGGGAAGGTCTTTGTGATCCGGCTGCAAAAGCGACTGGATTCCCCGCTCAACGTGAAAGGCTTGGATTTAAAGCTGACGCGCAAGGATATCCTGGCCAGCATTGTAGAGGGGCGTAAGAATTTTTAGGAGGCGGGAGACAGTTGTACTGTGTGATTCTTTAGAAGCATGCACTGGGCGTGAACCGCACGCAAGAATACGCGCCAGACATCCTGTAGTTCAATTTGGTGTCGGCCAGACTGGAATATCCAAGATAAGTGGAAGTCTCCAAGCGCCAAATTAAGCAAACAATCGCTTTTCCGGTTACTGCCAAAAAAAGTTGATCCCCTTGAAGTAAGCAGAGGATCAACTTTTTATAGATCCTATTGCTCCTGCCTTATTCGTTTATCAACCATTCCGCGGCTGACTGTATTTCCGCCGGGATATCGTCAATCTCAAATAAAGCCGCATTTGCGTCTGCCAGGATCAGGACGCTATGCGCCTTCAATATCTGCATAACTATCCATATTGACAGCATCAGCGATGTGGCTGTGATGAAGAAGCTCAAAAAAATGAACATAAGCCTTGGCTTGTAAAATCCTGGTGCATTCCGAAGCCATCTGCGCAGTTTGTGGCGAAGATGGAAGACGTTTTGGCTGTGTATGAGCGTCCCTATGACCCGAAACGTCCGGTTGTATGCGCTGGCCAGAGCAACAAAGAGCTTCACAAGACGCCACGTGGCATCTTGCCCGCCGAAACCGGACAGGTAGCCAGACAGGATTACGAGTACGAACGAAACAGCACTGCGAATATGTTCATGACCGTTGAGCCGTTGATCGGCAAGCGTCGTGTACGCATCACTGACCGCCGTACCAAGCAGGATTTCGCTAAACTTCTGCGTTGTCTATCCGATGATGACTATCCCGACGTAGACATCATTATCCCCACTCGAGGATTATTGATTCTCGAGACAGCCTTGCAATTCCAAAATATGATCCTGCCTTCAGGATGTCGGGTTTGGCATCAGCATATGCGCAATTTCTTTAGCCAAAAAATGGTTGGCGGTGATGATTTCCCCGCTTTGCAAGAAATTGTGGCCCAGTTGAAAATCGCCCACCCAACCACCTGCTTCCCGGACAATCACTGAACCCGCAGCGATGTCCCATGCTGAGAGCCCTCTCTCCCAGTAACCATCCAATCGTCCGCACGCGACCTGGCACAAATCAAGCGCGGCGGAGCCGTCACAGCGAACTGACAGCGCGGTCTTGACAAAACTGCGCCAGGCCTGGGTGTTGTCGTCCGCAGTATTCCAGGCTTCATACGGAAAACCGCTTGCAAGAACCGCTTCTCCAATGGTCCGGGTTCTTGATACGTGAATGGCCATGTCGTTCAATGTAGCGCCGTGGCCTTGTTCGGCTACGAACAACTCTTCCGTGATCGGGTTGTATACGACACCCAGAACTACTTCTCCATCTCTCTCCAAGCCGATGGAAACTGCCACCATGGGGATGTGATAAATGTAGTTTACCGTGCCATCCAATGGATCGATGATCCAGCGCACTGGATGAGGCCCGGAGGCAGCTGTTCCCTCCTCTGCCAAAATGCCATGATCCGGAAAGGCGCGGCGGAGTCCCTCCACGATCAAAAGCTCGGACTGGCGGTCGATTTCCGTGACCGGATTGGTGGGTCCCTTAAGATCGACGTGATAAGCCTGCTGCTTCCATCCGCGCCGCAAAATATCGCCCGCCTGGCGTGCAAGCTGGACAGCCGTGAAGCGCTCGTTGCTCACGTTACTATCCCATCGTCAACTGGTAGGAAAACTTTTTCTTTTTCTCGTCGAGGGTCAACAGAGCACCGCGCAAGACCCCATCGCTGTATTCGCTGCCCGGATTAATACAAACGGTTTTCCCCAGGCGGATCGCACCGGCCGATTCGTGTACGTGGCCGTGCAGGCCTATGGAAGGTTGATGCTTGAGGATCAATTCCCGCACCGAGGAGCTTCCCACCCCGATCATGGCCACCTGCCCGCCCTCCACCACCGGTTTTAAATTGCCGTCCAATTTGGCGGCCTGATCGATCGGAGTATCCAGTGGCGGCACATGAATGTTGTAGATGGACAATTGATCAGGCGGCATTTGGTCGGCGAGAATCGACAGGCGTCTGCCAAGCTCCTGTTCTGGAAGTTCGCGCGGGCTGTTCCAGGGTGTTGGGTTGGAATAACCAAACGAGAGC
>JAKBYW010000306.1:0-3795 GCA_021840275.1 Chloroflexota bacterium
AAGAATTCCGGCAGCCAAGTGATAATCATCCTTGCAAAACATTCATAAAATCGGGATTTCAAGAACAATAAAGGTAAAATAAGGCCTGAGGTTAAATTATGAAACGATTTTTCCTGCTTTGCCTTTTTCTGCTGACGGCTTGCGCGCCCTCACCCACACCGACCATCAGCCTGGTCACATCGACCGACACGCCGACGCCTTTTGTTACTGACACGCCGGATATGACGCCAACATTTGAAGCTTGCGCCTTCGTCTGGGCTTCGCAGGATCTACCGGATGTCTCGGCGAAGATAAACGACATGCTGCAGGCGGTCGACAAGAACATCACTGCCAGCGCTTATGCCTATGGCGAAAACTGCGTCTACGCCGACGGACGCTCGACCTTCAGTGCAATGGAGACGGATTACCGCATAAAAGTGGAAGTCAAAGACATCAAGGATGAAAAGGCGCTTGGCAATCTGATCGCAGAAGTCATGGGAGTGATCATAAAAATACCGCTGAGCGGTGTCGCCGGGCCCAACCCCGGACGAGCGGAATTTTCATTCCAGCATGGTAAGGACCAAACAAACCTTAATGTGCAGATCAACCAATACATCCATGACGCAGTCAATTTAAAGGGTGCGGAATTGTTCAGGTTTTTCCAACAAAATCCATAATTTGCAGAGCGTTCAAAACTGCGCCATTCCGGTGGAGTTTTTTGCCTTGACAGAATTCGCCGCTTATTATATATTATGTTTAGTAACTACTAAACATTCAAAACGAAGAATTTTCCATGAGCCAAGAATTGCCCCAGATCAAGC
This sequence comes from Chloroflexota bacterium, assembly GCA_021840275.1. Taxonomy (GTDB): domain Bacteria; phylum Chloroflexota; class Anaerolineae; order Anaerolineales; family Villigracilaceae; genus Fen-1038. The sequence goes on from JAKBYW010000306.1 coordinate 801, forward strand.
AGAACTTCGTCGAGGGCTTGAGCCACATTAGCCATTTCTGGGGATTCCCGAAAGGCGTGGGCGCCATCTTCGCGGCGCTATACCTTTCCCCCGCCCCGCTTTCGCTGGATGAACTCGTCCAGCAAAGCGGATTGACCAAAGGCGCCGTCAGCACGGACGTGCGAGCGCTGGCGCGGCTGGGGCTGGTACATCGCTCGTCCCGGCTTGGCGACCGCAAGGATTACTACGAAGCCGAGACGGATTTCTACAAAGCCATCCGCTCGATCTTGGGAGAGCGTCAGAACCGCGAGTTCGACAGCGCGGTGCGGTCGGTGCGGGAAACGCTCGAGAAGCTGCAAGCCGTTAGAGGGTCCGTGGATGAAGCGGAACGCAAATTTCTGCTAGAACGAGTCCAGGCTTTGCAGAATTTCTTCGACGCGATTGACAGCCTGTCACGCGCCGTCTCAAGGCTGGATAGTCTTGGAATGTCCACCGTTCAGAATATTCTAAAGATTTTGAAATAGGAGAGACCGATGAAAATCGCAGTCACGGGCGCTTTTAGTTATTCCGGAAAATATGTCGCGCAACGTTTGCTGGCACGCGGCGAGGAAGTCATCACGTTGACGGGCCATCCAAATCGTCCCGACCCGTTTGGCGGCAAGGTCAAGGCTTTTCCGCTGGATTTCAACAATGAGCAGGGATTAATTAGATCGCTCAAGGGCGTGGATGTTTTGGTCAACACATACTGGATCCGCTTCGATCATGGACAAAACACGCAATCGCGCGCCGTCGAAAATACACGCAAGCTGGTGCGCGCCGCCTTTGCCGCGGGCGTGAAGCGGATCGTGCACGTCAGCATCACCAACCCGTCAGCGGATTCACACCTGCCATATTTCTGGGGTAAGGCCGCCAACGAAAAAGCTGTGATCGAATCTGGAATGTCTTACGCGATTCTGCGGCCAACGGTATTGGTCGGCGCGGAGGATATCCTGATCAACAACATCGCTTACTTGATGCGGCGTTTTCCGTTCTTCGGCCTGCCCGGCGACGGATCGTACCGCCTGCAGCCCATCTGCGTGGACGATCTGGCAGACTTAATCGTCGAGGGCGCGTACGCGAAAAAAAATTACGTGAATGACGCGGTCGGCCCGGATAATTTCACTTTCAAGGAAATGGTGGAATTGATCGGCGAAAAAACCGGCTCAAAAGCATTGTTGCTTCCCCTTTCGCCAAAACTGGCTTTGCTGGCCGCGCAATTTCTGAGTCTTTTTCTGGGCGACGTATTGCTCACTCCCGAAGAAGTGGATGGCTTAATGTCAGGACTGCTGGTTTCAAAAGAACCGCCGCGCGGCAAGACCAGTCTTGCAGACTGGCTGGATGCAAACAAAGGACGTGTCGGCACAAAATACGCATCTGAGCTGGAACGACACTTCAGTTGATGAAAGAGAAAGCTGCGGGAATAATTCAACCGGAATTTTGTTTTGAAATCGGCATGCTGCCCAGACAATGGGGATCGTCCATGTAGCCGTAATAAAGCTGCCCGCACTGAGGTCCAGAACGATGCGTGCGGAGCACCATCATCTTTCCACGCACCGGACACATCGGCACAGAGTCGTTCGATGCGTCTGCGTTCGGTGTGCTCATGGACTTGGTGGCTGCCAATGGAAACCAGTTTTGCGTTCAAAGAAGTTTGACGCATTACTTGCGCCGGACCTTTTTCTGCGTCCGCGTCAATTTCAGGACCTGTGAACGGAGCGCGGCGTTAACGGCCAATCCCTCCCCAAACGTGTGACCCGCTTTGCCTTCCCACGAGCCGAAGAATCCGCCCGCCTCTTTCATGATGACCGGGAACGGAGCTACATCCCAGATCTTGACTCCCGGGTCGAGATAAATTTCAGCGCGGCCCGTTGCAACCAGATAATATCCGTACGCGTCGCTCCAACCACGGCAGAAGAAACAATCCCTGTGCAGATTCTCAAAGACATCCAGCCGCTTGCGCGTGCGGAATCCAGACCAGCTTGTAAACGCGAAGACAGCCTCGCTCAACTTGCTTATATTCGAAACGTGCGCGCGGCGGCCATTGTTCCATGCCCCGAGTCCGTGCGCGGCATACAGAAGCTCATCCAACGCCGGGAAGCAAACCGCGCTGGCGCGCACCACACCTTCGACCTCCAACGCGATCAGCACCGAGTACATTGGAACCCCGCGTATAAAAGACTTGGTGCCATCAATCGGATCAACGATCCAGCGGAACGGATTGCCACTCCCGGCCTTATCGCCGAACTCCTCTCCCACGATCGCATGAGTCGGATAAGTCTTCCCGATTTCACCGCGAATGAATTCTTCTGTGGCCCGATCCGCCGCAGTCACAGGTGATTCATCGGCCTTGAAATCGGTTTGAATGCCCTTGTTGAAATAACTGAGCGTAATGCGCCCCGCACGATAGGCAAGTTGTTTGGCAAAGTTGAGGTAGGGTTGATAATTCATTTAGTTTCCCTTAAGTAGTTTTGCAACAAATTCTTTTCTTCATGCTCGCTGCTCACTTCCCCATCCAGCCAGGCGGCACGCAAGCCAGATAATATCTCCTGATATTTCGGGCCCGGCTGGATGCCGAGATTCTTTAGGTCGTCGCCATTCGTTTTCGGTTTGATGTGCCGCCACTCGGACAAATATTTCTCCAAATTCTGTCGAGACTGTCCCTGCGCGACGAGGGCTGCGACGGAAACGGCGGGCAATGGCATTCCATCGAGCCGCTCGACGCATTGGCTGGGTTTCAAATCGGCGAAGGCAGGCAGGGCCGCAAATATTTTCGACGAGGCATAAAGAGATTTCAACAGCGATGATGTGAATTTCAGGCGCTCGTTCAAGGATGTGATCTCGGTTTCGGTAAGCGACATCAACCATAATAGCCAGCGTTCATCAGGCGAACTGACTTTATACTGAAAACGCGCCCAGGTTGTGACATCCCAGGTCAGCGATGGATGAATAGCCTTCAATAAATCCAAATCGCACAGCC
>JAKBYW010000307.1:0-3766 GCA_021840275.1 Chloroflexota bacterium
TGACCGGAATCTGGATCCCAAAACATTCCACGCTGAGACATGTTCCCGGCCTCGCCAGTTCAATGGGCAGGTATGCGTATGCGATGCTCTTGTTGATAGTGTAGCCGCATCCGCCGGATGTCACCCGGCCGACAACTTTATCCTGGTCGCGAATCGATTCGCTTCCGAATGTTTTCGTGTCCGGGTCATCGAGAGTCAGGCAGCACAATTTTTACTTTACGCCTCCCGCCTTCATTTTTTCAAGAGATTGCCTGCCCATAAAGTCTGCGCTTTTATTGAGAGCAACGGCAAATCCAAGGCTTGCCTCATAAGGAGTGTAATCGGGAGTGATATCCCCTGCGTCCTTATGATTTTTTCCAGAGTGGACGTGTTACGGTGGATGCCATCCAATTGATATGTGATATTTTCCAGCAATTTTCCATTCATAAGTTGCCTTCCAAGTTTCAATTGCTAAACCAATCCTGAAAGATCTACGGCCTTGTCTGACCAATCTTTTGCCTGCACGGAAAGAAGGTGTCTTTGTTTGGGATTCTGACTGGCTTCATTCCACACATGTTGCCAGAGCGAAATCATTGCTTGCATGTGCACGAGTTCCGCGGTGGTTTCTGGTTCGGCATCGGCAGCTGTCCATTCAATGAGGTGTTTCGCGAAGTTTTTCTCTATGCTCTTTATCCATTTGATTCGAGCAAATCAATGAACTCGCGTGCGGTGATGATGGGAATGGACTGGAATTCCTTGATGTCCAAAAGATGCTTGTCGCCACTGACAATGTAATCTGCTTTTCCGGCGATGGCGGCTTCGATGAATTTGTTATCAGTTGGATCAGCTTGAATGATAGAGACACTCTCTCCTGGAGTTGCGAATTCCGCTTTGCGATAGATACGATTTACGATGATCGCGATGGTGCGGGATTTCAGATGTAATTTTGCCCTTTGTAAGACGTCCAAATATTCGGATACGATGTCTTCGCTGACGACAAGAGTAAATTCCCCCGCTCTCCAATTGTCATTGATTTTACCGACCTGTCCACCCATTGCCATGGACACAAAAATATTTGTGTCAAGCACGACGCGCTTCATTTCCCTTTGCCTTCTCTTACCGCGCGGATTTCATCCTCAATATCTTTCTCGGTGATTTTGTAGTGTATCGCCGTGGCGCGGGCGTCCTTGATAGCTTCATCGTATTCGCGTTCCTGTTCGCCATCATCTATGACGCTGATTTTCAGGAAACGAATAAATGCCAGCACGTCTGCCTGGCGTGATTCTGGCAAGGTGGCAACTTCTCGTAAAAGAGTTTGTTCAAAAGTAGTCATAGGTCACCTCTATCAATAATTATACAACCTTACCGCTCAACCAATTTCCCAACCTTCAACCCTTCGACACGGCTACGCCAGTCAGGGCAAGCTCTTCCAACGTTTCAACTCCCGCCGCGAACATCGTGACTTGAATTTGCACCTTCGTCAACTTCATCATCTCAACGGCTTTCTCCGTCGAAACTGCCGCGGCCTTCAGGAAATTTCCCGCCATGCCGCCGAGAGTTGCTCCCAACGCGATGCACTTGGCGATATCGAGTCCGTCTTTGAGTCCGCCGCTGGCGAAGACCGTCATATCGGGCACAGTTTTCTTGACGTTCAAAATCGATTCCACAGTTGGGATTCCCCAGCCGACAAAGATCGCGGCCAACTCACGCGTGAATTCGTCGGAGGCGCGGTGCATTTCAACTTGAGACCAGGATGTCCCGCCTGCGCCGGCCACGTCGATGGCAGCAACTCCACAATTGGCCAATAACTTTGCTGTCCGTTCCGAGATTCCCCAGCCAACTTCTTTTGCAATGACGGGCACTTCCAATTTTTTGCAAACCCCTTCGATCTTTTTTGCCAAGCCTTTGAAGTTTGTGTCGCCGCCGTGCTGCACGGCTTCCTGCAATGGATTCAAATGCAAATAAAGTGCGTCGGCTTGAATCATGTCCACGGCGCGGCGGCAGTGGTCAATGGTGTAGCCGTAATTGAGTTGCACTGCGCCAAGGTTGGCAAACAGTAAAATATCGGGGGCGTATTTGCGGACCTGGAATGTCTTGGCTTGCGATTGATCTTCGAGCGCGGCGCGTTGCGAGCCGACGCCCATCGCTGTCAGCGTGGCCTGTGCCGCTTCGGCCAGCCGCCGGTTGATCATCCCGGCTTGAAGCGTGCCGCCCGTCATCGAAGAGATCAGGATTGGGGCGTCCAGCCGTTTGCCGAAGAGAGTCAGGCTCGTATCCACTTTATCCAAATTGAGTTCAGGCAGGGACTCATGGGTGAAATGATATTTTTCGAGTCCGGTGGTCAGAGCCGAGCGCACATCCTTCTCCAAATTGATCTTAATGTGGTCGGCTTTTCGTTCTTTAATGGGCGCAACTTTAGACATAGGGTAGTGTTCCTGTGAGTGAAATCCAACAGACATGCCTGTGATACAATTGGCACGTCGAAAACCCAAAATCAGTAACGGAGGATACTATCATGGCAGACACTTTTGCCGAAATCAAGAAAATTATCGTGGACCTGCTCGGTGTGGATGAGGCGAAGATCACGCCCGAAGCCCGCTTCCGTGAGGAACTCGAAGCGGACTCGCTGGATCTGGTCGAACTGATCATGGCTTTTGAAGACAAGTTCGGCACCGAGATCTCGGACGAGGCCGCGCAGAAGATCACGACAGTTGGCGAAGCAGTTTCATACATCGACGGTCACAAGTAATTCAAACGCGATTATACACATAGAGCCGCCCTTTGAGGCGGCTCTATGTGTTTTTAATGGATTTTGATTTGTCATTGCGAGGAGGCGTTCGTTGCCGACGAAGCAATCCGTTGCTGAAAGAGGAGATTGATTCGGGTCTTTGACCCTTGCAATGGCATCATTTAAGCAGGGATGGAATTTCTTCTGGGTGCTTGGCGACTTTCACGCCAGCGGCCTCGAGCGCCTTGACTTTGCCCGCTGCTGTGCCTGCGCCGCCTTCGATGATGGCGCCCGCGTGTCCCATGCGTTTGCCGGGAGGGGCAGTCTGTCCGGCAATGAACGACACAACCGGCTTGGTCATCTTGGATGCGATGTATTCCGCGGCCTTGTCTTCGTCTGTACCGCCGATCTCGCCGATCAGCACAACCTTTTCGGTCTGCGCATCGTGCTCGAACATTTCCAGCACGTCAATGAAGTTCGTGCCGTTGACTGGGTCGCCGCCAATGCCCACGCAAGTCGAAGCGCCCATGCCGACCAGCTTCAACGCGTACAGCACTTCATAAGTCAGCGTGCCGGAGCGGGAGACAACACCGACGTTGCCGGGGATGGCAATATTGCCAGGGATGATGCCAACCTTTGATTCGCCGGGCGTCAACATGCCAGGGCAGTTCGGTCCAACCAGGCGGACTTTCTTCTGGTCGATATAATTGCGGACGCGCATCATATCCTGCACGGCCACGCCTTCGGTGATGCAGACGATGAGCGGGATGCCCGCGTCCGCGGCCTCGAACATCGCATCGGGAGCGAAGCGGGCCGGTACAAAGATAACGGTCGCGTTCGCGCCGGTAGCGTCCACCGCCAATTTGACCGAGTCAAAGACCGGAACTTTTCCGTCAAAGACCCATTCGCCGCCTTTGCCTGGAGTCACGCCTGCGACAACATTCGTGCCGTAGTTGATCATCTGGGTGGTATGGAAAAAACCTTCATTGCCTGTAATGCCTTGCACAAGAAGGCGGGTGTTTTTATTGATGAGGATGCTCATTGTTTTATTTCTTCCTT
>JAKBYW010000308.1:0-3765 GCA_021840275.1 Chloroflexota bacterium
ACGAAAGTGACTCGCCCGTTTTTTCCTTTATATCTCGAAGGCGTTCGCGCGCTCTGGTTACATCCACTTCTATCAAGCCCTGAATCATGTGCTTTCTGCCGGCCATTTGCACAATGTCAGCTACCACTTGTCGGTTGGGCGGAAAAGGCTCAATCGTGTATGTGCTATCGCTCATTGATTCAATTCCTCTGCGGGTGTCGTTGGCCTGTGCAGAAATGCCAGTGGCATTGGAGGTTCAATCAGCCACGACCTAGCTGGAAGAGTTTTCGGGCAATCGGGATCAGCCAAATAAGTGTCGGCACAAGAGAAATAAGCGAGAGGAAAAGTCCTATCGTTCCGGCTGTAGGCGGTACTAACATCAATATTCCCATCACAATTCCCACATAAGCTGTTGCTTTGTTGAATATGTTGCTCTGCAGCATGACAACGGAGAATATTAAGATGACTACCCCGCCAAGGACGTAACTCAGGTCGAATGCAGTACCGTTGTAGATGGCAAGTAAAGCCTGCCCTGCCGCAAGAAGCACGGCCCTTTCAGTGTCCGTAGTCGCAGCAGTATATTGGTTGCCGAGCGAAAGCATACCAAATGTCGCTTCTCGTGATGCAAAGAAGAGGGTTGTTCCTACTAGACCGATGACCAGCGCAATTGCCATGTACGATTTATTGAATTGTCTAAGGGCAGCATAGAGGGCCAGGTAGATCAAGATCAAAAGAATATTTATAACGATTAATAGAAGATCGAGATCCAGAAGCCCAAGAAGCTTGTTTTTCTGGAAAAGCGTGAAAAAGTCAATGACTGTGCTGGGTGGTGGATAAGCGACAAAGATGAAACTCTGGACTAGAGTCAATACAAACATGAGCAAGGCTGCTACTCCACCGACTCTGTATAGACCCCTCCAACCGGCGTCAGAGGTTTCAGCATTAGTAACTTGATTCATCATTATTTTCATCCCTTTCATTTTTCATACGATGAGTGGCTTGAGTCGCCGCCCAACTACCTTTGAACGAATTATACGTCTGCCTTCCCCGATAATCAACAAAAATCTCGTGCCGATTCTCCCAACGGGATTCGGCGGGGGATACCCCAAAGAACGGGGTACACGTGAATCCCCGCCTCAGCACATGAAAGTCGGATGAATCCGACTCGTTGCGCCAGTCCGAAGGACTTTTATGAACTGAGCAGGCGGCTTTAGCCCCGCTCACCCCTGCATTAAATCCATCCCTTGCGGAGAGCATCGGCGATAGCTTGGGTGCGGTTGGAGACGCCCATCTTCTCGACAATCTCCTGCACGCGGCGTTTGACGGTTGCTTCGCTCCAGAAAAATTTTTCAGCCAAGTCTTTATTGCTTGCACCTTCCGCGATGGCAGACAGCACTTGCAATTCATCGGGAGTCAGTCCCGCTTCTTTCTGCGCCTGGGTCTGTGCCAGTTTCTGATATTGATCCACCACACTGCTGACCAGATTGGGACTTAATAATTTCTCGCCTTTCATCACGGCTCGGATTGAGTCAGGCAGGGTCTCATGTGAAACGCTCTTGAGTAAAAAGCCATGAACGCCTGCTTCCATGGCCTCGCGCAAAAGACTTTCGTCATCGTAGGTGGTGAGGATCACGATCTTGATGTTTGGATGAGCAACGCGGACGCGGTGGGCGACCTCGATCCCGCTCTGCCCCTTCATCTGGATGTCCAACAAAATGACATCAGTTGGATGTTTGGCGAGGAAGGGCAATACTTCGGACCCATCCACGGCCTCGCCAATGATCTCAAGGTCGGGATGACCTGCCAGCAAACTGCATAGTCCCTGACGGACAACGGGATGGTCGTCAACGATTAAAACGCGGATGGGTCGCCAGTCTTGTGTCATCTTTGTTCCAGATAAACAGGCGCAGGGACGCGCAACAGAATATGTGAGCCTTTGCCAGGCGCGGAATTGATCGTCAACTCAGCCTTCAAACCCTCGGCCCTCTCCTTCATGCCGATCAGTCCCAGGTGTTCGCCGGGCAGGCGCATCACAGTCTCAGGGTCAAAGCCGACACCGTCGTCTTCGATCACCACCTGAAACGTAGCCGTTCCAAAATCAAAATAAACTTTTGCATGTTTGGCTTGCGCGTGGGTGGCAACATTGTGCAATGCGGCTTGGATGATCCTGTAGATCGCAACTTCGGTATCGGGAACCATTCGATGCGACTTGCCAGCCACCTGGATCTGACATTCGATCCCAAAGCTGGTCTGATATGTCGCGGCAAACCGTTTGAGTGCCACAACCAGCCCCATCTGGTCCAACACAGGCGGGTGCATATCATAGATCACCCGTCGAATCTCTGTCTCGACTTCTGTGAGCAAATCCTGCGCGCGTTCCAGATTTTCAGCCGCGCGGTATGGATCATCAAGGAGCGCCTGGCGCGCGGCCTGTGTTTCGTAGAGCGCGCCGATGATCATTTGCGTGACGCCGTCGTGCATGTCGTGGGCAATGCGCGCCTGGGTATCCTCCTGCACGCGATACGATTCGCTCAGCAGGCGCTGCAACTGGCGGGCTTTCTCGGCCAGCGCCCAGCGAGCGGACTCCAATTCCCGCGTGCGCTGGTTGACTTTCTTTTCCAACTCAACATTGAAGACGCGGACAGTGTCATAGAGGCGGGCGTTCTCAATGGAGGCGCCAATCTGCCGCGCAATGGCGGCTAAGAAATCCTGCTGGCTTTCGGCGAAATGTCCAGCGTTCGGGCTGGCGAGTTGCAGTAATCCAACCAGTTGACCTTTGACTTCCAGCGGCGCACAGGCCACCGAACGAAATCCCTCACAGATGCAAAGATTCGACGTACAACGCATATCTTTATCCACATCGTGAGCCATCAAAACTTGCCGCGACGCAACTGCCTGTCCGCACAGACACTCGCCGGGAGATAAGCGCGCTTCCTTCTGTGCCATGTCAACGGAGATGCCGCGATGCGCTTCAAGACGGAGACCGCCGTGCTTATCTTCCTGAATGAAGAGCATACCTGCCGTTGCATCCAGAGTCTCGATGGTTTGTTCCAAGGCGGCCGCGAGGGTTTTTTCCATATCTAAAGAACTGCCCGCGGCTAATCCCAACGCGTTCAGCGCGGCCAGTTCGGAATTCCGCTGGGCCAATTTTTCTTCCGAGGCGAGATATGCCTCGGCGGTTCTGATTGCCCAAGACAGGCTGAGCCATGAGAGCACTGGCCCAATCAAGCCCAACACGAGCAGACCAAAAACAGTCGGCCAGGGCCAGGTAGGTTCCCCTGAATGACGTGCATTCTCGAACAACGTGAAAGCAATGCCGATCGCGGCCATCACGCCTGGCACCATCCACAGCGTCAGGCGTAATGCCCTCAGTAGGGTATTTCGAGAATGAGTAAGCCTTTTCCGTTTGAAGGAGAGCATTTGGATAAATTGGTTAGCAGTTACCGAATTACACCTTGTGCTATTGTACTACTCCTCAATAAGCCAATTATTACTCCTGTCTTTCTTTCAAACCATGAAACCCCATCGCTTATGTTACAGTTCAATTTCATTAGAAATTCAATTTACAAAAGCAACAAAAACTCCCCGAACTCTAAAAACTCGGGGAGCAATTGCGGCATGATCGTGTATGGAAGATTAGCCTCATTCCCGTAAACGATGTATCCGGAATATATAGGGAGATGTTGCAAATCTACAAAGATTTGTCCATATACAGGGGTGTAAAAGTGGCTTAAACTCCTGTTGGTCGGAATTTATACCCATATATCAGATTTATACCGCACTGGC
>JAKBYW010000309.1:0-3757 GCA_021840275.1 Chloroflexota bacterium
ATCGCGCTGGCAATCGGCGTGCAGCGCGTCGGCGACGCTCATTGTCCATCGCGTGTAATGCCGCATCATCGAAGTGGATGGCGCGTGCAGCGTGAAGTCGTTGCCCCAAACTGAAACAAGCAAAGGGATGCCGGTATTCGCTCCGCTCGCGTTTGCGGCCAACATGCCCTCGTACGGAATTCTCAGCGCGTGGACGAGATCGGGTTGGACTCTTTCAATGAAGCCGCGCAATCTTTGCGAGGCGCGCGGAATTGTCAGCGGGCCGAGAAAATGCCGAATGGCAGCACGGAGTTTCATGGTCCGGGAGGAAGCGCTGCCGGGGCGTTGACTCAATTTCCTTGCGCCACTAAAAGCCACGGGCGTGAACTCAAGTTCTTTAAGCGGAAAGTCCATAAGACAGGCGAAGGTGGATGCGAGATAGACTTCGTCGCCGCGCTCCACAAAATAACGGATCCAGTTTTGAGAAATTGGCGAGCGTCCATCTGCTATAAATAGTAATCGCATGGGGTCAATATACCAGAAGTTGCCTGCCGGGGTAAGCCGTAGTATCATTGGTTCGCTCGCGGAGAATCATGGAAAAGATGAACATCCTTATCGTTGAAGACAATGTCGATAACCATGAATCGGCGCATTTTTTGTGTCTTGTCAATAAAGGGGGGTGTGGAGTGCTTTGGGTATTTCAAAAGGCCGAAGCGAGCGCCGATCCGTGCCATGCAGCGGCTGGATGATTGAATTGGTTGGATACTAAGCCCCTGGGCTTGATAAATTTTCAGTAACTAAAGAGGAAAATATGAAACAAATTTGCGTGGTCGGCATTGGGTATGTCGGCCTGGTAACGGGCGCATGTTTTGCGGACCTGGGCAACAAGGTCGTCGCATTGGACATTGATGAAAAACGCATTGAAAATCTAAAAAAGGGCATTATGCCCATTTACGAACCGGGCCTCGACGAACTGGTGAAGCGGAACGTCAAGGCTGGCCGGCTTTCCTTCACAACCTCCTATGCCGATGCGATGAAAGATGCGGAATTTGCTTTTATAGCGGTTGGGACTCCCTCGGCGGATAATGGCGAGGCGGACTTGAAATATGTGGAGGCCGCGGCCAAATCCATCGCGGCGACGATGGGCGCAGCGCTGATCATCATCAACAAGTCCACGGTTCCGATCGGGACCGGGGACTGGGTCGCCGATATCGTGACCAAAGCCCAGCCCAAGCCGATTCCGTTTTCGGTCGTCTCGTGCCCTGAGTTTTTGCGTGAAGGTGCGGCCATCAGTGATTTTATGAATCCGCACCGCACTGTGATCGGGTCCCTGCATCGTGACGCCGCGGAAAAGGTTGCGCATCTGCATCTGCCTCTGCGCGCGCCGATTGTCATCACCGATCTGCGGACTGCCGAAATGATCAAGTATGCGTCCAATGCTTTCCTGGCTACAAAGATTTCATTTATGAATGAGGTGGCCGACCTGTGCGAACGCGTCGGCGCGGACGTGAAGGAAGTCGCGGCGGGCATGGGCTACGACAAACGCATCGGCCCGTCCTTCCTGGATGCGGGTCTGGGCTGGGGCGGTTCGTGCTTCCCGAAGGACGTCAAAGCGCTGGCGTTCATGGCGGAACAAAATGAGCTTGAGCCGCGCATTTTGCATTCCGTCATGGGAGTCAATTATGATCGCCGCCCCGATGCGGTTAAATTTGTCGGCGAAATGATCGGCGGACTCAAAGGCAGGACCATTGGTCTGCTGGGTCTGGCATTCAAACCCAACACGGACGACATGCGCGAAGCGCCTTCAATTGACATTGTCGAAGAACTAAGAAAGGCCGGCGCAAAAGTCCGCGCCTATGACCCGGTCGCGATGGACGTGGCGCGCGGCATCATCACGGGTATCGAATATTGCGGCAATGCCTACGAAATGGCAAAAGGTTGTGACGCCCTGATGGTCATCACCGAGTGGAATGAATTCAAGCAGCTTGATCTTGAACAGATCAAATCCCTGCTCAACAAGCCGGTCATCTTCGACGGAAGAAATATCTACGACCCCGTTTTGATGAAAGAACTCGGCTTCACGTATCGCGGAATTGGAAGATAGTCTGATAAGTCTAATAAGTCCAACAGGTCTGACTGGTCGCTTCGACGACTTGTTGGACCTGTTCGACCTGATGACCACTGAACACTGATGACCACTCCCCCTGTTTGTGATTACGAAGGCTCCGACTACCAGACATCTTTCTGGGATAAAGGCGGACGCGAATACGAAGACCGTACCGAGGCCATCGCATTGAAACGTCTGCTCCCCAAAAGCGGACGCCTCATGCTGGAACTCGGAGCGGGCGCCGGACGAAACACTCCGCGTTACGTTGGCTTTGAGCGCATCGTCCTGCTCGATTATTCGCGCACTCAACTCGAACAAGCTCAACAACGCCTCGGCACATCTGATAAATATATCTATGTTGCGGCAGATGTTTACCGTCTGCCCTTCGTGGATGGTCTGTTCGACGCGGCCACAATGATCCGTGCCCTGCACCACATGGCTGATGCGCCAAAAGCGTTGGGACAAGTGCGGAATGTTTTACAGTCAAACGGCATATTCATTCTTGAATTTGCCAACAAGTTAAATCTCAAGTCCATTCTGCGCTATTGGCTTGGGAAACAGAAATGGAGTCCATTCACGCTGGAATCGGTCGAATTCGTTGAACTCAACTTTGATTTTCACCCCGCCGCGATTCGCAAGTGGCTCAGGGAATTGAACTTTACCGTTGAAAGAACGCTGACCGTCTCGCACTTCCGCGCCGGATTTTTGAAACGAGTCTTTCCAACATCCGTGTTGGTTTTCTTTGATTCCATTTTTCAATGGACGGGCGCTTTTTTTCAATTGACGCCCAGTGTCTTCGTGAGAGTATGCGCAGGCCGGACTGCCAGTCCAGCCTGCGAGCAGCCGCAGGATATTTCTTCCTACTTCAAATGTCCTGCATGTGGACATTCTCCGCTGCTTGAGAAGAAGGATCATCTTGAATGTTCCAGGTGCAAAAGCAGGTGGCCATTAAAAGATGGAATTTATAATTTTCGAGAACCGCTGTAACACAAAAGACCCGGATGCAAGGAACGGGTCTTTTGTGGATGCTCTTAGTCTTACTGGCCGGCGCGGATCTTTGGGCCTCTCAACGGAGCGCCTTCACGAAGTTTATAGAAATTGTGTCAAGAATATAAAGACATCCTGCACGCTTTCTCCTACAGGATGTCTTTGTCAAATCAAAGCTTTTTTCTAGCCCGCTTGCTTCGTTCAATCGTCCGCCAATCGGTCAGGCCGCGCGCTGGTCAACGTGCCAATTTTCGGCTCGCATAGCTCTCTGACGATGTATTTCTCCAGAATCTGCCAAGTTGAACAACAGACATGTTCGCTACATGTCTGTTTCATTTCTCGCCTCGTGATTTGACCAAACAGGCCGATATAGCTTCAAATCAGGGCGGATGGCTAAATAACCAGCACAGGTTTGAAGAAAAAGATCGATTCAACACATAGTCTACATAGTATTTTAACTGTTTCTTCACTCCTGGCTGATAGACTGGTATGAGGAAAAAGCCAATCAAAAGGAACCCATATGACGATCACAGCCAGGCTCTCTGAAATGTTTGCATTTCTTCTTTCAAAAATAAAAGAAATCCCAGTGCTTCTAAAAGACCCCAGAAAAAGATGGTGGGTCATCGTTCCCGGAATACTTATCCTGGCTGCCATCGGCGGACTATCCTACTACGGACTGGTCCT
>JAKBYW010000310.1:0-3746 GCA_021840275.1 Chloroflexota bacterium
GGTTAAGCAGAACGTGGCCGAGATCATCATCGCCAAGCATCGTAACGGACCGGTCGGCAGTGTGGAATTGGTTTTCCGCAGTATGCTGGCAAAGTTCGAGAATGCCGCCACGAAGATGTTTAATCCCAACCAGTAACGTCATTGCGAGGAGGATTGAGTAGCGAAGCGTATCGAAATCCGACGAAGCAATCCATTGTTTCAAGAATAAGATTGCTTCGAGGGAGAACACCTCTCGCAATGACATGAAATAAAATGAAAACATTCAACGGCTTCACCGACTCTGAAACTTTCACCCAAGTCCCTGACTCATTCTTCCGTCAATTATTGATTGAGATCACAGACACGGATGAGTTGAAGGTGACGCTCTATGCAATGTGGCGCATCGAGCACATGGACGGTCCATTCCGCGCCATGTGCCAGACGGACTTTGAAACCGACGGCCTGGGCCTGTCTGCGGACGAGGTCGCTGCGGGCGTTGCAAAAGCCGTCCGGCGCGGAAGCCTGCTCAAGTCCGAGCATGGGGCGGATGTGTTCTACTTCCTGAATTCGCCGCGCGGACGCGCCGCGGCTGAAGCGTTCGCGAAAGGCAACTGGCGCGAGTCTGCAAAAATCATGTCTGCCCTGCCGATGGAGCGTCCGAATGTTTTCAAGTTATACGAAGAAAATATCGGTCCGCTCACGCCGTTGATCGCCGACGCGTTGCAGGATGCAGAGGACACTTATTCGGAAGAATGGGTTGCAAATGCAATGATCGAGGCTGTACAGAATAATGCTCGAAGCTGGAAATATATCGACACAATTTTGAAAAACTGGAAGAAGGATGGCCGTGGCAAGAAGCAAAATAGACGAGACGATAAAAAAGATGGCCAGAGCCTCGACCGAAAAATCGAACAACTTCGTAAGCGTTCCGGTTAACGAACTGCCTGGCGACCCAAACTGCCCGCACTGTCACGGCGCAGGTTATTTGCGTTCTGATGTGCCGGTTGGGCATCCCGATTTCGGTAAACTCCAAATCTGTGTTTGCCGCCACGCCAATGTAACCAATTCAGTGCGCGAGCGTTTATTTGCCTTGAGCCATCTTGATGAGCTAAAAGATCTGACTTTTGAATCATTCAAGCCGCGCGGGCGAAAAGGTCTCGGCGAAATGCACGCCAACTCACTCGAGCAGGCTTTCAACCAGGCGCAGCATTACGCACAAAGTTTGAATGGCTGGCTTTTGCTTTCGGGCGGTTATGGTGGTGGAAAAACACACCTGGCCGCAGCGGTCGCAAATTTTGCGGTTGGCATGGGCGTGCCAACTTTATTTCTGACCGTGCCAGATTTATTGGATACTTTGCGCTTTGCTTATAACGACCAGGATACAACCTTCGAGGAACGCTTTGAGGAAATTCGCAACGCAAAATTATTGGTGCTGGACGATTTCGGCACGCAGAATGCAACCAGCTGGGCGCAGGAAAAACTATTCCAGATCATCAACTATCGTTACATCAACAAATTGCCGACGGTGGTGACAACGAATCTCGCGCTCGATGAGATCGAAGCCAGAATCCGTTCGCGTCTTTCGGACCCGGAGCTGGTCACGCATACGAAAATCATCGCCCCCGACTTCCGCCGCCCAATGCAAGATACCAGTCACCCGGAACTTTCGTCGCTTGAATTGATGGCGCACAAAACTTTCGACTTATTCGAAGACCGCGCGCGCGAAGGGATCAATGCAGATGAATTGAAGTCTTTGCAAAAGGCAATCAAAGCCGCGCATACTTTTTCAGAAAGGCCGAAAGGCTGGCTTGTCTTTGAAGGGACTTATGGTTGCGGCAAGACACATCTTGCCGCCGCAATTGCCAATTTCCGCGCCGGACTCGGCGACCCGCCGCTCTTTGTGATGGTTCCCGATCTACTCGATCATCTGCGTGCAGCTTTCAGTCCCAATGCAGGCACAAGCTATGACCGCCGCTTCGACGAAGTACGGACTACATCCCTGCTCATTTTGGATGACTTGGGATCGCAATCCGCCACACCCTGGGCCAGAGAAAAACTGCACCAGTTGATAAATTACCGCTATAACGCTGAACTGCCCACCGTTTTCACGCTTGCCAAAGAGAACGTGGATCAACATCAGATCGACGAACGCATCATCACCCGTATGTTGGATGAACGGATCTGCAACTATGTCATTATCACCGCCCCGGCCTATCAAGGCAAAGGCGGGCGAAAACCAAAATCCAAATAGTTGCGAGTGTGAAGTCTGGAGACTTCGCATTCCGTTGGTTTGATCATTTCAAACGAACTTTGTTTTAACCTGAAAGAACCGACTATTTCACAACGATTGTATATTGCTTCTGTCCCGTCTGGCCAGGATTGTTCGTCCCCTCGCACCAGACATTCAACACAAAAGTGAAAGTTCCCTGTTTGGCTGGAGTACCAATGATTCTTGTGGCATTTTCTCCTGTCACTCTTTCCAAAGAAAGCCCGGGCGGGAGATTTCCGGTTTCAATCGCAAATTGACCCACGAAGGTTTTCACATTTTCGACTTTAATCTCAACTTGATAAGGCGTACCTTGTTGAGCATCTGGCAAGTTATCAGGTACGAACTTCAATAATGAGTCGTCCGCAAACGGTTGAGGCTCAGAAGTTGAGCTTGGAATCGCACCGGAAAAGAAACGGCAGGAAATCCCAACGATTAACGTCGCGAACGCAATAAATAAGATCAGGTAGACTGGCCGCATAAATTGATCCCTTCAACCTTTGAATCGTTTATCGCTCGGACGCAGTGAAATTGTCGAATAGAATGTCAACGCCGATGTTGTTATAAGTTCCAGCAATCAACCCGACATCGCCGCTCGTAAAGGATGAGTCGTTTACGCTGGCGACATCTTTACCATTGATTGAAAGCGACAACGTGCTGCCAATACAGGTCACACTGATGTGATTGGTAGCTGCGCCCTGATGGATTGCGGCGGCCGGTTCCATTTTATCTGATGATAGAAATGATTGATCGCCATTCTTCACTCGCGCGATACCGGCGTAACCATCACTGCTGATCAAGAACTGGTAGAAGTTATCCGAATCCTTATAGCGGCAAATAACGCCAAAGTCATTGTCGTCCGGCCCGCCGGATTTAGTGGCATCAACTTCAATTCCAACATTACCGTTGAAGTTCCTGCCAGGTGTAGCCCAGACGTCCAACTTTTCTTTATTGACCCAGATGCGGAATCCGCCGTTCTCGTAATTAGTGATTTTATAATCATTTTGAACACGACTCCAGCCGCTGTTGGGATTTGAAAAATCATCCACGAACATGGAGTTTGGATTAAATCCCGGTCCAGCCTGCGGTGATTGCGTTGCAACCGGCTGAGTAACTGCGGGGCGTGCAGTTGGCGGCCGTATGGTCGCTGAAGGCATCACAGATACAAGCTCGGATGGATTGATTCGATTGACAAGGATTACTCCAACCCCTATTGCCACGCAACAAATCGCGACGACAACCAGCCCGCCTCCAATCCACAACCAATTGAAAAATTGTGAACGCGGCTGAACGGGAGAAAGCGGCGGCGCAGAAAACGGAGGTGATCGAATCAGCGCCGGGCTTAGACCGGGCGGCGTATCTTCCACCCAATTTTGCCCGTCGAAGCGATACCATCCGCCGGTCTTCACGCCGATTTGCCACAACGTCCCGTCTGTGTTTGTGACCGTGATTTCGTTGACGCGAGTTTCGAATTCTTCGGCGGTGATTTGACCGCTGGCGT
>JAKBYW010000311.1:0-3741 GCA_021840275.1 Chloroflexota bacterium
GAACAAATCAGCAACCTTGGGCAAATTGGAGTGATCCAGACCGGCGAGGAGCTGAAATTCGTGATGGAACGCGAGGATTGCATTCTGACGTTCAGTTGGATCTGGCAAGAGCGCGGGCGACAATTCTTTGATTGCCCACAGTTTACCTTGGAAGCGCATGTCCTGCGCCTGATAGACCGCGCCCATTCCCCCTTGCCCGATCTTCCGCAGAATCATGTACCGATTCTGCAGAATCATGTTGGGAGTCAGCAAGCCCGTCATTCCCAACGACGGGTTGGTCAGGACACTACCGCAACTGGAACAGAAACGAGCGTTGTTTCGATTTTGAGTGTTGCACCTGGAACATGTTTGCACTGGCTCACCTCTCAAGATAAGGCTCGAACGTCCAGTTCATTCCACACTTTGTCAAGCCGTTGGCGAAAAAGATGGTTTCTTATCGCAATCGGGGGATCATGTAACATGGGTGCAACTCTCAAACTGTGAGCACGGACGTTCGGATCGTATTTGACAAATGGTAGCCATCCGTGCAAAGTAGGAGTCTGCTCAAGATTCCACTCGTCACGGAGGCTACCGCATGGAAGTCTATCACAGGGATACGATTCTGCAAAGTCCGTCCCTTCAGCGCTTGGGACAATTTGTCCGCGAACACGCTCAAGAATGGACGGATGGCACTCCCGACTTTGAACAATTTGAACGTAAGTTGCATGAGCACATGCTGGCGCTCGAACGCGAATTGGTGACGGAAGAACTCGCCCGTTACGATGTCACCGCCGAACAAGTCGAGGTCGAAGGGGTGACCTATCGCCCGACCTTGACTTCGCCCGAAACCTATTTGTCGGCGGCAGGTCCGGTCACCGTGACGCGGCATCTGTATCGCCCCGCTGGGCGTGGCAGCAAAAGCATTTGTCCGCTGGAACTGCGCGCCGGCATCGTCGCCGGGTACTTCACCCCGCGTGCGGCGCGCCAGGCGGCCTTCGTGACAGCGCAGTTGACGCCTGGGGAAAGCGAAGCCCTGTTTGATGAATTGGAAAGCATGCAACCGTCGCGCGCGAGTTTGGATCGCTTACCCAAAGAATTGTCGCGCCACTGGGAAAAACATCGGCAAGAATGGGAAACCGCGTTGCGAACACAGGAGACTGTTCCCACGGAAGCGACGGTGATGGCGATCTCGGTTGACGGCGTGATGATCCCGATGAAAGACGGGGCGGTTGAGCGCACCGCTAAGCAAACCGAACCGGGTAAACATGCCAGCGGTCCGACGGGCAACCAAGAAGTTGGCTGTGGCACCGTGGTGCTGTATGAGGCCGAGGGCGAACGCGTCCAAACCGTGCGCTATGGCCGGATGCCCGAAAGCAAGAAGGTCACGCTGCAACAGCAACTCCAAGCGGAAGTCGCCAGTATTATCGCGCTCCGCCCCGATTTGCGCCGCGTCCATTTGGCGGATGGGGCAAAAGACAACTGGCGGTTGCTGAACGAAATCGAACAGGCGCTGAACCTGCCCGCCCAGCCGTGTGTGAACATTGTGGACTTTTACCATGCATGTGACCATTTGAAAAACGGCTGTGATGCCGCCTGGGGTGAAAGTACCCCGCGCGGCAAGGCCGAATTTGAACGCCTGAAAACACTACTCAAAGAAGCGGACCAGGGTGCCGACCAAGTGATTCGCGCGCTCAAATATCAGCGCGGGCGCGCGCGCGGCAACCCACGCCAGCGCTTGGCGCATGAACTCACCTACTTTCGAAATCAACGTCCGCACATGGACTACGCCGAGTACCTGCGCCAAGGGCTACCGATTGCTAGCGGCGTGGTCGAAGCGGCGTGCAAGACCTTGGTTACGCAACGGATGAAACGTTCCGGCATGGCGTGGCGGCCGCCGGGCGGGCAAGGGATTTTGACCCTTCGCAGTTTGATCCAGAGTGAGCGCTGGCATCCGGCTTGGACATTGCTCCGCGCCGATTTTCGCAAAGAGGTCGTAGTGCATCAGATGTCCAGAGTTTCGGAATCCGCAGGTCGCACCGATCTCTGCAACTCACAGTTAGCCTGGGCGCTACCAGATCGCATTGATGCCACAACACTTCCATTGGTTATCTGAGTCGCACATTTGTGCTCACAGTCTCAGAGATGCACCCATGATAAATCCCTCGCGCTGTCCGAGGGAATAATCCACTTGCAGTGACTTGCCTCAAAGGTGAGGAACGTTATAGCATTCACCGTTCTGGTCTAACGCTAGGACGGTTTTTGTTTTGTTCCAGCCGGGCAGGCGTCGTAGCCACGCCGCGTACTTTGATCCGCCGGCAAATTGCGCCGCACCCACTCGATCATTCCGCACCGTTTCATCGATAACCCAACCGATCCACACAGCGCGCCGGGAACAATGTTCCTCTCGGGAGGCATAAATCAACCGGCAGGATTTTTTGCAGGTGCAGCAGGAGAAATTGCCATGAATGAATTGCTTGACAAATTAGACTCGCACGCGGAGAGCCACAAAGCCGAAGGATGGAGCGGTACTTTCCGTGACTATCTCGCGATCGTCCGCGCCAACCCGCGCGTCGGGCAGCTCGCCCACGCGCGCATTTACGAGATGGTGCGCGCGGCGGGCGTCGAGATCGATCCAGTGACCAGCGTCGAAAAGTACCTCTTCTTCCAAAAAGACTTGTTCGGCGTGGATGAAGCGCTGACGCAGATCATGGAATACTTTAAAGCCGCCTCGCTCGGCTCGGACGTGGGACGGCGTATTCTGATGATCTACGGTCCGCCCTCTTCCGGTAAAAGCCAGTTTGTGATTTTGCTCAAATTTTGTAATCTTGTCTTGGCGTTGCAGAGTTATTGCTATATCATCTAGGCCTTCAAGCAGCGTCTTTTTTCTGGATTCATCAATGGTAAAATGAATAGATTTTGAATTGTATTGTATGGTCTGAGATGCAAGATCCACATTTACCACAGAATTGGTTTTCATTAAATCTTCTACAATTTCCCTTGGCAATGATATTGGCAGTATGCCGTTTTTGAAGCAATTATTATAGAAAATATCAGCAAACGAGGGCGCAATTACAACATCAAACCCATAGTCCTTAATAGCCCAGGCTGCGTGCTCACGGCTAGAGCCACACCCAAAGTTGTCACCGCTAACCAAAATGTGAGAGCCTGTGTATTTTGGATTATTTAGTATGAAATCCTTTCTTGGGGAGTTGTTTTGATCAAAGCGCCAATCATAGAATAAAAACTGCCCAAAGCCTGTTCTTTGCACTAGTTTGAGGAATTGCTTTGGCACAATTTGGTCGGTGTCCACGTTTGGCCTATCAAGAGGTGTTACCATGCTGGAAACTAGACCTAGTTTTTCCATCTAGATCCATTCCCGCACATCTACAAAACGTCCTTCAATTGCGGCAGCTGCTGCCATAATAGGGCTAACCAAATGAGTTCTGCCACCAGCCCCCTGCCTTCCCTCAAAGTTTCTATTTGATGTGCTTGCGCATCTCTCGCCTCTAGATAGAATATCGGGATTCATACCAAGGCACATGCTGCATCCGGACTCGCGCCACTCAAAGTTGGCGTCCTTGAAGATTTTGTCAAGGCCCATTTCTTCTGCCTTTTTCTTTACTTGTTGGGATCCTGGAACCACCATTGCCCTAACATTTTGGGATGCCTTTCTTCCTTTGATTATGCTTGCTGCCTCTATCAGGTCTTGCAGTCTTGCGTTTGTACAAGACCCAATGAACACTCGGTCTATTTTGATGTCGG
>JAKBYW010000312.1:0-2502 GCA_021840275.1 Chloroflexota bacterium
TTTATAACGCCCCTCCTTGCGGTCCGGCGGATCTGCCAAAACCTGCGAAGAGATCATCCCGAGTCCAACCAAACGCTGGGGATATGCACGCGCAAAAGCCAGTGCCACATATCCGCCCATCGAGTGGCCCGCAACAAAGGCCTTTTCAATTTTGAGATGGTCAAGCAATCCGGCAATATCCGAGGCCAGATTCGCAATTGTATAAACAGATTCAACTTCACTCGATTGTCCAAAGCCACGCAAATCCGGCAGGATCAAATCAAAATCCTTTTCAAGCAAAGGCGCAACATCTTCCCAAGTCGTATGATCGAGCGGATAACCGTGAATCAAAACGAGCGGTAGACCACTTCCGCGCCGCTTAAAAGCCAGATCGAAACCGTTAATTTTGATTTTTTGCATTTTTACTTCCAATTTACAGCCGCCTTCAATTTGCTTCCGAGCTTCGAATAGTAATAGACAAACCCATTATCGCGACCAAACTCATAGACGCGGCGCATGATACCCACATCCGCCTTGCAATATTCAGCGACTTTATCCAATTCACCCGCGCGGAACCATTCCACAGACTGAATGCCGTCGGCGGTTTTGGCAGCGCCGAGACAGGCTTTCGCCAGCGAATCCAAGCTGATGCGAAATCCCAGCGTGTGGAAAATATCATCTAGCATGTCCACAGAACGAAAGCCTCTGAAATTCTCCTGTGGCGTGTAAGGCTGAAGTACCTGATAATCAAAACTTTTGATATTGAATCCGATCACTTTATCAGCAGCTTTCAACTCGGCAACCAGAGCCGCGGCATCTTTCTCCCAATAAACCGTAAAATCATTTCTTGAAGTTGCGTACGTCACGGCGCACGCCAAAAGCAATTTCGATGCGTCTCGCCCGCCGACATCTTCGAAAAGTTTTTGCGTTTCAAGATCGAAGTAAACAAGATTCATTTTTGATTCTCCTCCAACCACTCGCGCAAGCGCTCGCGGCCAAATGCGAACGCGTCCTCACGCGTGGACACTTTGCTCGTGGCCTGCGCTTCACGAATCGCTTCGAGCAGCTGGCCGACCAGCGGACCCGGTTGAATATTATATTCTTTCATAAGATCATTGCCATCAACCAGGCGAGGCGGCGCAACCGTTTCTTGCGGCTTCTCCCAATAATTCTCAAGCAGAATACGAGCCACATCTAACGCCGCAACCCAGGCTTCCTGGCTTAACGCATGAGCACGCGTGCCACGCAGGTCAGCAAGGCCAAGCAGGACAAGATCAATACCGCCTTCGCCAGCCTCGCGAAAGAAACGGTAAATGGCTTTCCGCGATGGCTCCTTCTTTTCTCCTTCCATGCGGCTGGTAAAGGAATGAAAGCGCATGTGGTTTTTAATGATGACTTCCAACCGTTCAATTTCATCATTGCTAAGATTGAATGCCCGGCCTCGTTCGGACGCGACCTTCGCCCCTAATTGATCGTGATCGAAGAAGCGGATGCGTCCCGTTTCTTCCACGGACTTTGTGGCGGGTTTCGACACATCGTGATAAAGCGCGGCGAGGAACAACAGAGCACGTACCGAACGATCTGTATTTAGAGATTCTGCAAAGTGTTCAGCGAATTGTTCACGATAACGTCCGAGGCGCAGAGTGAGCAGCCCCGTGAGCATGTCATTGGTTTTCTCGGCGCTGTATCCGGGTGCAAGATCGGCGAGCAGTCCGTCCAGATGTTGGATGACGCTCAAGGTATGCTCCCAAACATCGTAAGTATGCGGCGCAGATTGTTCGACGTCTTTTAGTTGGGAAAGTTCTGGAAGAAGATAAGGAAAGACACCCAACATTTCAAGCGCGCGCAAGGATGCATCTGGACGCGGGCCTTCGAGGATCTTGAACAATTCATCGCGCTGACGTTCAGGGGAAATATTCGGCAAGAGACTGGCTGCCTGCTTCATGGCCTTGCGTGTTTCAATTTCGATCTTGAATCCAAAGGCGGCAGCTTGACGCACAGCGCGCAAGATACGGATCGGATCATCGTGCAGCGAAGTCTCGGAACAGGCGCGGACAATCCTGGCGCGCAAGTCTGCCGCGCCGTTGAGCGGATCGAGGATGGCCAGCTTGCGAAGATCGAAAGCAATGGCATTGATGGTGAAATCGCGTCCGCGCAAATCGGATTCAAGGTCAGAGCCTCGGAACGCCGCGAAATCTAAAACGTCGCGCACCTCGTTTTCGGCGGAGACAATGACGCGGGCGGTGTCGAAAGATTCATCAAGAACATAAAAGTCCGCTTTGAGGGCGGAGGCGGCACGTCGAGCGGCGGCAATCGCATTTTTGGGGACTGCAAAGTCGAGGTCATGCGAGACACGATTAAGCAGCGCGTCGCGCACCGCGCCGCCGACAAGATACAACTCCACATCGGGCAACGCCGCATGAACTGAATTCAACAAAGGTGAAAAAGTAAAAGGAGCTGACATATAAATAATTTCAGGTGTTTCTTTGTGACGAATCTTTTGCGCGGTTTGCAGGGCTTGTT
>JAKBYW010000312.1:2512-3724 GCA_021840275.1 Chloroflexota bacterium
TGCGATGATCTTTCCCCGCAGGCGGGCAACCCAGCGCCCCGTATAAGAAGCAGCAGACGGATTTTTGTCTTCCATCACATTCGGGTGGTCATCATCAAGCCGAAGGTTTGTATTTATCCAAATCTACAACGCCGACGAAAGGCAGGTTGCGATAATATTCGTCAAGGTCGAGACCGTAGCCGAAGACGAATTTGTTTGGGATGCTAAAGCCGCGGTAATGAATGGGCACAACTGCTTCGCGTCGTTCGCTTTTATCAAGCAAGGCGCAGACTTTGAGACTCGCTGGCTGGCGGGTCTCAAGCATTTCCAATACGGATGCGATGGTGTGGCCGCTATCTATAATATCCTCTACAAGCAATACATCTTGTCCGTTGATGTTAGTTTGCAAGTCAAAGGTAACGCGCACGTTGCCGGTCGTTTCGCGCTTGCCTGCGCCGTAGGATGAGACCGCCATGAAATCCATCATGTGCGGAACGGTGATGTGGCGGCTCAAGTCCACCATAAATGGCACGCCACCGCGCAGGATGCAGATCAATAACAAATTATCGCCGGGATAATCAGCGCTGATCTCCGCGCCCAATTCGGCGACGCGGGTTTGCAAGGATTTTTCATCGATCAAAACTTGTGCGAGAATATCATGGTAGTCTTGCATTTCCATCTCTAATCTCTTTATTGCTTACTGATTCTTCTGCCGCGGCACTTCGTGATGAACACGGCAACGCGCTTCGTACAATTCCGAGGCGCCGACGATCACCACCGGGTCATCATACCGCGCAGGCTTGCCATTGACCAGCCTCTGCGTGCGCGAAGCCTCGTCCCCGCAGACCATGCAAATGGCGTGAAGCTTGTCAACGTGCTCAGCGCGCGACATCAGGATTGGCATCGGGCCGAATGGTTCGCCGCGAAAGTCCATGTCGAGGCCGGCCACCAACACTCGCACGCCGCGCTCAGCCAGTTGTTGGCAAACTTCCACGATGCCGGGATCGAAGAATTGCGCTTCGTCCACACCGACGACGGTTGTATCTTTGTCAATTTTAGTCAAAATATCCGTTGCTTTTTCAACGGGCACTGCGTCGAAATTTGCACCAGCGTGAGAAGTCACTTTCTCGACAGCATAACGAACATCAATGGCTGGTTTGAAAACCTGTACCTTTTGTTTGGCAATCGTCGCACGGATCAAACGACGGATCAACTCATCCGTCTTGCCGCTGA
>JAKBYW010000313.1:0-3717 GCA_021840275.1 Chloroflexota bacterium
CCACTGAACACGAAGGGCACAAAGCATACCAAGCGGGAGAGGGATTCACGCCTTTACGCTCTTTTTCCCTTCGTGACCTTCGCGAAGCACCCTGTGGGTTGTGTACTTTGTGTTTGGAAAGTTCTTCCCCCGAAATTTTGACTCCCGCTCGAATCCATTCTCTTGCTTGACGCTCATCCAACGCGGTGGTATCCTTGCGCCCAATGTTCTCACCCCTGACTGACACCAATACTAATAATTCCCGCACTCGTTCAGTGACGGGACGTTGGTGTTGGGAACAGAAAGTGCTTCAAAGAAAAGTGAGCTAATCCTACACACAAACGCCCCGAAGGTTCGGGGCGTTTTATTACCCCCACCGGCCACCTCCCCCAAATTCTTTGCATTTGGGGGAGGCTGGGAGGGGGCAAAATACAAGGAGAAAAAAATCATGAACATCAGCAACACAACAGCAGTCTATGCGGTGGCAGAGAAGAACCTTGTCCCCGTCAGCGGACACTTGCGCGAGATGATGGATATTCCACCCTCACGCATGTTCCTCATCAACAAGTCGCTCAAAGTGTACAAGGAAAAAAATCCCGATGCGAAAATTTTCGATGCATCGCAGGGCGACGGCGGAGCGTCACTGCCTGGGGTGCCGCGAATGCTGCTCGAACGCGCGGCCCAGATGCAGGTCGAACACGGAAGCGCTTACGATATGCCCTTCGGCACGGACGCCTATCGCAAATCCGTCATCGAGCAATATTGGAAACTGGATGCAAGCCTGGGATGGGGTCCAGCAAATGTGTTGGCCACTGTCGGCGGACGCGATGCGCTGGTTAAGGCTTATGGTGCGATGCTGGCTCTCGGTCATGGGCGTGAGGGCGATGCATTGATCGTCTCGCGCGTGCCGTGGATTTCGTACAACTGGGGGCCGTACGGAGTGGGTGCGAACGTGATGTGGGCGCCGGGCGATCCCACGCAAGGTTGGGCCTATTCTGATGACGGCATCAAGGAATGTATGGCGCTCGCTTCAAAATCCGGACGAAAGGTGGCGGGTCTCGTTATAACCAACCCAGACAACCCTACGGGCGCGACCACGTCCACCGAGAAGATGGTATCGCTTGCCAAGTCCGCGCTGGAGGCAGGCGTGGCTTTCGTGTTGTTCGATTGGATGTACCACTACGTCACCGACGAACAGCCCAATGATCTAAATACATTCCTGAAATTCTTCACGCCCGAAGAACGCAAACGGCTGATGTTCCTGGATGGGATCACAAAAAGTTTGGGCGGGTCGAACATTCGCAATTGTCATTTGCTCGCGGATGAAAGTGTGATCAAGTTCATCGTGGCGCGCGCCTCGCACGGCGTGATCCCGTCGTTCTATTCGCTGGCTGTGGCGATGGCCGCTTATGAAATGGGTTATGCCGAAGCCTCGAAATCCATCGTCGAACCGACCAATGCCAGCCGCAAAGTGTTGAAAGGTTTGCTCGAAAAAAGCGGGCTGGGATATATTCTTGGCAAAGGTTATTACGCCTTCATGAACGTCGGCGAGTTCATCAAAGCCAAAGGTCTGGCAGACAGCGAACCGCTCGGACAATATCTCGCCGAAGAACATGGTGTCGCGATTGTCCCCGGTGCATTCTTCTCGCCCTTCGGCAATGACTGGATCCGCTTCTCTTATGCCACACCTGTGGAAAGAACACAAGGCGCGTTCAAGAGATTGATGGAAGGGCTGGCAAGTCTTAAGAAGTAATAGAAAGAGGAAAGACTCAACATCTTTCCTCTTTCGTGGTCGAATAAATTCGTATGGTTTATTCGATAAACGATAATACCGCCGCTAAAACTTGTGGAATATTCGCTGGAAGATTTGGTTTGATTTTTTCTGCAATATGCAAATGATCTGGATGCGTCTTGATTTCGGGATGATGTGGCGCGTTGTCCCACCTTGCGATCATTTTGCCTTCGGATGATTGAAGATGAAAACGATATTTCAGGCGTTTGAAATCCGGCTCTGTGACAACATATTCTGCGATGTGAAGTTCGTAGCCCCCGGTAAGTGTGAGTATGCCTCGGATGTAACATTCCTCTTCCGAGACTTCATCAAAGGAAATATCGTTTTGAATGACGTGCGGCGCGGCAAGAATGGCCGCCTGCACGGAGGAGTAATACTCACGGGATTTCACACAGAGACTCCCGAAAGGATTTCGTAACGCTCGCGCCACAAGTTTAGACCGCGGACAGCCGCGTACCAATCAAAGTAGTCTTGTTCATCGCCGAGAGCGCCCGCCTCAAATTTTTCGACGAATTTTGCCGATGTCATTTTGTGCTTCTTCTCGAAGTCTTTGCAGATGGCAGAATAATGTTCAAAGCGTTGTTGCGCATGGGCCGCGGCGCTATTCAATGCAAAAGATACCGCGTTGCGGATACTGCCTTTTTTATAACGCGATTCATCTGTTTTTACTGAAAGGTTCATGGCTCACCTCAATGAAATAAATTGTAGCACATTCCTTTCTCTTCTCTTTTATATCCAACACATCCCTCACCAAGGAAAACCTATGTCTTACGACCCTCAACAATTTGCAGAAAAATATAAACTGGCCGTCAAATCTGCGCAGGAACAAAAGCCCGCTGGCGGACTCAACGGCTTCGAACTCGAATGGAATCTGCTCGACGAGCAATTCCGTCCGCTGCTGACCGTCGGCTCGGGGCCTGCGCGCCAATCCTTCGTGGACTATTTGCGTGCGAGCTGCCTGCCCGCCTGGCTGGCGAACTTCTCACAGCTTGAAGTCTTCCACTGGATGGTGGAATTTGCCAGCCGGCCCTTTTACAGTCCGCACGGCGCGGCCTATGAAGCGCGTTTGATGGAAGCCGTGTTGATGAACGCCCTGGCGCGTGCCGGCGCGGAATTTGGTCAGCGGCTTTTCTATTGGCACGGCAATCTCATCTTCCTCACCGCCATCGGACATGATTCCATTCCCGGTAACTGGGCCATCGCCAAGCGTCGTTACCTCGAACGCTGCGTGGATTTACACGGAGACACGCTCGCGACCGCCGGCATTCACGTCAACATGTCCTTGCCTGAGCCGCTTCTCGCCTGGGACTTCATGCATCTGCCCGCTTCCGAACGCGGCGACAAGCATCTGGACGAATACAAGTCTGAGGTCTACATTACCTCTGCGAGGTTGTTGCGGGCATTCGCCAGCTTGTTCATCGCCACATCGGCCTCCACGCCGCTTCAAGCACAGATCCGAGGCGGACGGCCGGTCGTTGTCATCACCGAAAATGATTCGGTCCGCAATTTAACTTTCCCGAATCCCGCCGAAGTCGATCTGCCCGATCTGTATCGCTCGTACAACGATTACCTGCAAATCTCTTACGATCTCGTGCGACGCGGCGTGCGCTTCGGCAACAACAACTGGACACCCGTGCGCGCCCGCTCTTTTGCTGAACCCGTCGAGCGGCTCATTTCAACGACGAGCGACCAGCTTGGCGATCTTTACACGCGCGGATTGTATTCGGTCGGTGAGGCCGCTCCTGCCGAGGAAATGGCGCGGCAGATCGAAAAACAAAATCTGATGGCGCGCATTAATTTGCCGATGGGACGCGTCGAAATCCGCACTGACGACGGTGGCAATCCGCTCGAAGTTGACATCGCCAATCTGACGCTGAAAAACCTTTTGCTTCTGCGCTTCTACGCCGACCCGAAATTTGCGCGCTCGTTCCGATACGACCGTGAAG
>JAKBYW010000314.1:0-3716 GCA_021840275.1 Chloroflexota bacterium
GCGTTGATCGCTTGGATGCTCGATTTGCACATCCGCCAAGGTTATCGCGAGCAGTATCTGCCGTTCATGGTCAAGACTGCCGCGGTGTATGGCGCGGGACAACTGCCAAAGTTTGCGGACAATTTATACAAAGACCATGAGGAAGATCTCTACTTTGTGCCGACCGCTGAAGTTCCGTTGACCAGTTTGCACATGGACGAGATACTTGATGAGGCCAGCCTGCCGCGACCATACACGGCCTACACGCCATGCTTCCGCCGCGAAAAGATGAGCGCCGGCCGCGACGTGCGCGGCATCAAGCGCGGTCATCAATTCGATAAAGTTGAAATGTATATTTACTGCAAGCCCGAAGATTCGGAAGCCATGCACCAGAAAATGTTGAAAGATGCAGAGCGGACTTGCGCCGATCTTGGGCTGACCTATCGCGTCAAACAGCTCTGCACCGGCGATATCGGTTTCGGCGCGACCATAACCTATGATCTTGAAGTATGGGCACCCGGCTGTGATGAGTGGCTGGAAGTTTCTTCGATCTCGAACGATACCGACTTTCAGGCCAGACGCGCCAACATAAAATATCGTCCGGCGGATGGAGGCAAAGCGCGCTTCCTCAACACACTGAACGGTTCGGGTCTTGGACTGCCTCGCACCTTGATCGCCGTTATGGAAAATTATCAGCAGGCTGATGGCTCGATCGTTGTGCCCGATGTTCTCCGTCCGTGGATGGGCGGGGTGGATGTGATCAGACCGTAGACCATTGACCGTGGACAGTAAACAGTCTACCGTCCACGGTCCACTGTCAATTTTTATGCCCACTGATCCTCAGTTCTGGTCGGAAGTCTTCCTCCAAACGCTGACGCTGTTCGTGCTCATCGTCGGTTTGCTGGGCTTGGTGATTCCGGTTTTCCCAGGCCTGATCGTGATGTGGCTGGTGACTTTGGTTTACGCGTTGATCGAGAATTCGCTGGGACGCATGGCATGGATCGACTGGACGCTTTTCACACTCATCACAGTATTGATGATTGTGGGTAACGTGATTGACAATATCATCATCGCCAACAAAATGCGCGGATACTCCATCCCATGGAGTTCGATCCTGCTGGCCTATGCGACAGGCATCATTGCCAGCATGTTCTTCACGCCGTTAGTTGGTCTGCCTGCCTCGCCGCTGGCATTGTTCGGTGCAGAGTATTTGCGATTACGAGACCGCAAGAAGGCCTTTGTCTCGGCGCGGACATACATGGTGGCGTGGGGCTGGTCGTTCCTGACGGTCTTCAGCGTTGGCTTGTTGATGATTATCTTTTGGTTGTTATGGGCATGGATGTAAAGTTTGATTTATAATCCTGCCAATACAAAATCTGTTCAAGGAGAAAAATATGCCCCCCATTGTTTCTGATATTTTCGGCTTGCTGGGTCTTTTGTTGAGAGCGCTTGGTTTCTTGCTATTCGGGTTCGGCTCTGGTCGTTTTGTTCTGGATGCTTTCAAAGAGAGCGGATGGCAGGTACAAATTGCGCTGGTGCTCGGATTCTTCGGTTTGCTGATCGCGCTGACTGATTTTGCTTCGCCGGGGTCAGCGGGGGCATTTGCACTCGGCGCGGGTGTGGCATATTTCATGGCGAATATGCCCAAGAAAGCTGATAGCAACGAAGAAAAGAAATAGCAGTTGCAATGAAACAGGCTCTCAAAAGAGAGCCTGTTATTTCTCTGTTATTTATGGTTACAAATTAACCGGCGCGCGCAAAAGTGCCACAATTAGTTTGACAGCGTTTTGGACATCTTCATAGTCCACCATTTCAGAGGGCGTGTGGACGTAGCGGCACGGAATGGAAATACATCCCACGGGCACGCCGCCGCGCACAAGCTGCATGGCGCGCGCGTCGGTTGTGCCGCCCAACAAAACTTCGCGCTGGTATGGCAATTTTGATTTCTCAGCGGTGCGGATCATCCAATCCACGATGCGCGAATCGGAGAGCATTCCGCCGTCGCGGATCTTGATGGCCGGGCCTTTGCCCAGCGCTACTTCGAAATCTTTCTGGCCGGGCGTGTCGCCCCAGCCTGTGACATCAATCGAGAAGCCGAGATCGGGGTCAATACCGTAGGCTGATGTTTGCGCGCCGCGCGTCCCGACTTCCTCCTGCGTGGTAAAAACAAAATAGATTTCATGCGGCGTGGACGCGCCGCCCTGAGCTTGTCGAAGGGTCAATGCGCGCATGGCTTCGATGGCGACTGCGCATCCGATGCGATCATCCATGGATTTGGCAACCAGGCGATTCCCAAGGTCAGTGAATGGACGCTCGAAGGCCGCCACGTCACCGGTTTTTACCGGACAATTCTTTTTATCGGTCGCGCCCACGTCAATGAACATTTTGTCGAGCGGGGGAATTTTTTCTGCATGATCCGTTGGTTCGAAGCCGATCACGCCCACAGTCCCATTGACAAAACGCACGCGTCCTCCCGGAAGATTACGCGGGTACACGCCGCCGATTCCGGTGAAGCGCACGAAGCCGTTGTTATCCACGTGCGTGACCATCAGACCGATCTCGTCCATGTGCGCCGCGATCATAATTTTTTTCGCGTCCTGAGCGGTGGGTCGAGTAGCCTGTGTTTCCTGCCCTGTGTTCTTCAGGGTTCGGGCGTATCGAGACCCAGTCGAAGGGCCTTTGCGCGCGATCAGATTGCCGAGCGCGTCCACACGCACATCATCCGCCAGCTTTTCGATCTCTTTGCGAATCGTCACGCGGATTGCATCTTCGTAACCCGATGGGCTGAACGTGCCGGTCAATTTTTCGATGAGTGATTTCATAATGCTTCCTTGTTTGAAATTATGCCAGCGGTACGATTTCGCCAGCCGAAAAAGTTTGAGCACTCTTGCGAGTTAATACGTGAACTTTGTTTTCGCCCATGACCTTCCACTCGCCGCCGGTTTTTCCAATCAGTGCGGTATCCTCATCAATGCCGAGCACGAATTCTTTTTCTTTCAACGAATTTCGTAACAGATTGACCATCACCTTGAATGGCGCAGGCATGGCGTCAAAATGTGGCAACACGTATGTTGCAGAGCTGATGCCAAAACCGGAAGCCGGATTTGTGCCGGGCATTCGAAAATTTGGAATCCGTTTTGCCAGGATCATCGCGCCTGCCGAACAGCCCGCATAGGCCGCGCCGTGCGCCCAGGCTTTTTGCGCTGTATCCCAGGCTTTGCTTCCGTTCATTGTCTGAAAAAGATAATTCGGATTGCCGCCCGAAAAATAGATCAGGTCGGCAGATTCGAGCAGCGTTCCATATTGCGGATCGTTCGCCGAGTCTTTGTCAATGATCGGGACGGCAGTCACATCCGCGCCGAGCGCTTTGAAATGTTTCTCGCCCATGCGCGACCAGCGCCGGATGCTTTCGCTTCCTTCCTGACCCGCGGCCGTGGGCAAACAAACGACGCGTGGTGCGCGTCCGACCACTTTGACCGAAGCCAGCAAGTGACGATCCACATCTTCCATGACGGGCAGATATTCGCCCGCGCCGACCAATGCAATTAATCCGTTCAATTTGCACCTCTAAAGAAAATTGGTGAATGATTCCTTTAGTTCATCCAAATCGGTTAACCTGTTTTGTAAAACATCGTAAACAATTCGAAGATCAACCTGCAAGTAATCGTGAACGAGAATATCGCGAAACCCAATCATGCGGACCCACTTTTCGCGCAAGTCAATTGAAATATAATTTT
>JAKBYW010000315.1:0-3699 GCA_021840275.1 Chloroflexota bacterium
GCACATCTCCTTCATAGACTTCGAGGCGGCCACCGTTTTTCAACTTTTCCAAACCCTGCAAGTTTTCACGCTTACCGCTCGAAAAATTATCCAACACCCGCACAGATGCGCCCTGCTCGAGCAGGGAACAGACGATGTGCGATCCAATGAATCCGGCGCCGCCGGTGACAAGATATTGTTTCATGATGATTATCTTCCTTTGCGGCTCAATACCGTGCCGACCGTGCGCAAAATGACGTTGAAGTCCATCGGCAATGAACGATGTTTGATGTAATAAAGATCGTATTCAAGTTTGACGCCAGTCTCGGTCACAGTGGCGACATAGCCATAATTGATCTGCGCCCAGCCCGTCAGCCCGGGCTTGACCAGCAAACGCGCCCGATAAAACGGAATCTCTTTTTGGAATTGCGCCACCAGTTCGGGGCGTTCGGCACGCGGCCCAACCAGACTCATCTCTCCGTGCAGGACATTCCAAAACTGTGGAAGTTCATCCAGGCGCGTGCGGCGCAGGACATTGCCCACGCGCGTGACGCGCGGATCGTTTTCCTCGGCGAGTTTGGCCTCGCCGTCTGCTTCGGCGTTTTGCTTCATCGTCCGGAATTTATATATCTGGAAAATATGTCCGCCTTTGCCCAGGCGATCCTGTGAATAAAAAATTGGCAGGCCGCTGTCTATCAAAGTTGCAATCGCCGCAAAAGGGTAAACCAAAGCGAAGATCAATAATCCAGCCAGCCCGCCCAGCATGTCCATCATGCGTTTCAACAATTCGTAAATAACGCTCACCCGCAATTGGTCAACAAAAGAGCGGATGAGCCAGTCAGATTCAAGATGATGAATGGGAACGCGCAAAGTAATTTCCTCATAGAGAATGGGCATGCGCGTGACTTCCACGCCAGCTTCCTGCACATCGAGAATGGCCTGGAAGGTGGTCCCCTGCACTTCACCATTGATTGCCATCACCACGTCAGAAATATGATAGTCATCCACCAATTGAATTAATTGATTGCTGGTGCCAATAACCGGGAATCCTTCAAAAGAGTGTTTGGCCTTTTTAGGGTCATCATCAATAAACCCGACCAGATTGAACGGCGGAGGCGTCAGAAGCCGATAGACTTGCGCCAGAGTGGTACCAGCCTTGCCCGCGCCGACGACCAGTACGCGGCGTTGAAGCCCGGATGACCGATAAAGGCGGATGTATACCGCGCGCCAGGTCAAGGTCAGGACCGAGGCGAGAAGGATGAATGCGCCGACCGCGATGCGCGGCAGGGACGACGGTTCCCGGTTAAAGATAAAGACCAGTGAGTAAACAACGATCCCTAGAAAGGCCGCAATGGCAATCCCGCGCAATGTCTTCCGCCAACTCGCCGCGGTGTGCGGTTCGTAAAGTTCGACCATGAGCAAAAGCCAGCCAAACGGCAGTAAATAAAACCAGAACGGCACATGCAACCCCTGTATTTTGATAATGGCTTCTGCGCGTTCAGGATTGATTCCTAACGAAACCAATCTATAGATGGAATATTGTTGCCAGGCGTAAAAAGCAAGAAAAGCCGCCAGGATAGAAGCAATCAGATCGCCTACCAGCAGAAGGGCGCGGTGTTCATTGGGCCTTAGACGCAGGCCGGGGCGTAAGGTATCAGCCATTATTGGGTGTTTTGGAAACAAAACTCCATAAAAATCCGCTCCCCCACGAAAGGTGCATCACCATGACGGCAAGAGGCAGTCCAAGGACGAGGAGCGGTTTGCGTTGACAAAGCGCAAGCTGTAGGCCAGCAAGGGTCAACACAGCCAGATAGCAGAGGATTTCAAGAATTAGAATTAATTCTATCAGAGGAAAGAAGAAAGACAAAACCAATAATCCGACCAGGCTCAGGATCAATGCGGGCGGGAGCGCCTGTCTCCAACGGATGGTATCCGGGTAGCGCCGCAGCATCTTGAACTTCCAGAAGCCATATCGCCAGTATTGCGCTGCCAGCGCGCTTAAATTGGCGCGGGCGAAATAGGTCGAGCGGATTTGCGGATCGATCCAGACCACACCACCGGATTGGCGCACGCGCGTGTTGAACTCGTAATCCTCATTTGTCAGCAGCGTCTCGTCGAAGCCGCCGATTTTTTCGATCAACTCGCGACGGAATGCACCAAACGGAACTGTATCCACCGGCCCGGCTTTCGGCGCCAGACGATACATGGCATCGCCCACGCCCAGCGGATGTGCAGCCGCGGCCGCAATCGCTTCTGCGATCCATCCGCCCGCGCCGGGGTGGATCATCCACACACCGCCGACGTTGGCACCCTTGCCTGCCTCGAGGACTTGCACGCAGCACTGCATATAATCAGGCTGTGGCATCGAGTGGGCGTCGAGGCGAATTATGATCTCGCCACGCGCCGCGCTGACAGCCAAATTCAAAGCCGAGGGGATGCTGCGCCGCTCATTGTCCAGAATGCGAACCGCAAGGTCGGGATGTTCGCTTTGGAAAGCTGCGATCACATCGCGGGTTCCATCTTGTGAAAGCCCATCCGCAATCACGATTTCCATCTGAGAGCGCGGATACGTTTGAGCCAGAACCGCATCCAGCAAAAGCCGGATCGTGGCTTGTTCATTGTAACATGGGACGATAATTGAAAGATAAGGCGGCATGGCAGGCTCAGAAATACAGAAGATGACCGAAATTAATTTGGCATGCTATTCTTGTAGCAATTTAGATCCACACAATTTATTACCTTCATTCGGTTGGAGGTCGCCTCCACCAGATAGCCTGGGTCCAACCACAGCCCATATCGAGCGCCGGTGGCATGATTCACCAAATTGGGGTGGGCAAAGTTAATCACTACAAAATTGGAAATAAATATCAATGCCAGAAGGACTGGAAGCGCTTTGCGATGACCGGCCATAAAGATCCCAATCGTAATGAAAACGAAAGGCAAAATGACCAACAGGTATGAAGGTTCAAGCGGCACGTAGAAAAACAGCACCTCATACGTCAGAAAGATGACGAAATTAACCGCAATAATTTTAATAAACGTGTTTTCTATTTTCACCCTCGACTTCAACAAATAAATTCCCATTCCCGTAAAGAACAGCCAGACCGGAATACTGAATAGGGTGATGTTCTTGTAGATAAATCGTCCCACTCTGAGATACAGGGACCAATATTCGGTGACTCCCATGTCGGGGCGAAATATGTTCCACCATCTATATTTTGCGAAATCGAGAGGCGGAATATAAAAAATCGCAGCGAATACAGCCGTAAGAGCGAGGGCAATCCCAACTTCCTTGACAGTTATTAATTGCAGTACAAACAGCAAGATCAGGATGAATACCACCAACAGAGCGGTCGTCATGCGGCAGCCAACAGCCAGACTAAAAGCGATCCCGGCATAAGGAGCTTTTTTCTTTAGCAGGAGCATAACACCCACAAAGAAAAAACCCAGCGCAAAAACGTAATCCATTGTGGTCGTGGATGCGACCCAATAATATGGATTAAGCGCAACCATCAATGCCAGATATTTGGGGTTGGGGATCGCTAATGTCTTGCACAGGAAATAAAAACCATACAGGCAAACGAGCGACATGAACACAACCGTCAAATTCGTTACGACACTCCCCCCAACACGATTCGCGAAAAATGCGAACACCTCAAAGACAAAGTAACCCGGGCTTCGCGACGGAATGTAATCAAAATTCCTGATGAAGGTCGCGCC
>JAKBYW010000316.1:0-3694 GCA_021840275.1 Chloroflexota bacterium
CGTCTGGTGGATATTGCGGTTAAGAATACCGAAGCCAGACCGGGCGCACAGATCGTTGAGCGCGAGTTCGGTATGTTTGAAGTACACTCACATTCGCAGGCTGAGGTTCTGGAGGCGGGCCGCATCGTTCTGGACCGACTGGGACTGAAACCAGCGGAACGCATCAAACCCATGATCGCTTCGGTGCAGATCATCACCAACGTGGACCCATATCAATCGCAACTGCTTAACCGTTTCCGCCGCGGATCGATGCTCGTTCCGGGCGAGACGATGCTGGTGCTGGAATGCGCGCCTGCCGCGTATATCAATTATGCAGTCAATGAGGCCGAAAAAGGCTCGAACATCAAGATCCTGCACGTCTCATCGGTTGGACGCTTTGGCCGCATGTGGCTCTCCGGTTCAGAAGCTGAAATCCTGACGGCGCGCAATGCGGCAGTCAAAGCGCTGGAAGAGTTGGAAGGCCGTCCCGAGAAATAGTCATGTCACTGCGAGGCGTTCTTTACCGCTTGCCCTGTGTTCTTTCAGGGAAGCAGTCTCTCATTGTGATGAGATTGCCTCGATGGGAAAACACCATTTCGCACGTGTGCCTGTGGCCCAGTGCAGGCAATGACATTGAAAGCAGGTGCTTATGCCAAAGACATTTATCACCGAACGCGACGTTGACGATCTAAAAGCGCGCGGCGTCACCAGCATTGATGTGTCCAATAATGTTGTGATGACCGATCTTGCCATCGAACGCGCTTTTAAACATGGCATAAAAGTAGTCCGCGTTGAGCACGGGCCTGCCCCGACAGCATCTTTTAGTCCATCCGTAAATACACTGGCGTCGAAGCCCGTTGAGCAGACGCCATCCGTATCAGACGCGGAAGTGATTGCAAAAGTTAAAGCCGCAGTACTGGCGCGGCTGGATGGTCAGGTGGATGCTGTTTTGTTGGACGCAGTCATTACAAAAGTGGTCTCGGCGATGAAGTAGGAGGAAAATAAAGTTTCGCATCAAATCGGAGTGTTTCTTGCGTCTTTCAATAAAGGGGGAAGTGGGGTGTTTTTTCGCAACGAATGGACAACAAGAGACGGATGGGTAACACCCATCCGTCAACTTATTCTATATATATGTAAGGAAAGAGCGGATCGGACCTTCTTTTCGTTTGGGGAACGTCTGGAGCTAAGGATTATAGGGCTGTGTCCAGGTTTAGGGCGTCTCGACCTTTCCTTCGGTTTGCAGTTCAGGCGGTGTCTCTATTTGGTACCTCCTTTCTACTGCAATAAGCATACAACAGAATCATGGGCTTTACATTAAAATAACTCATCAGTTTTATGAATAATGCCTAGGCGAAATTTTATCTCATGCACCAATGGAAATAGCGGTAATAAGTCTACACGATGTTTTTTGCCAGCATAATCCTGCATAAATTAAAGTACTTATCCGCCAGCGAGCATTTGATTCATGAGTTTTCCCAAATACCCAACCAGGAGTTTTATACCGGAATCAGGCAGGCTGACATCATCCAACTGCGCGGTGAATTTCCCGCTATCAGAGTTGATTTGAATATTGTAATTAAAACAGTCCGCACAACCGGTAAGAAGGTCGGTTGGCGATTGCAAAGAAGCCGAACTGATCAGGCTGGTCAGTTTTGTCAATTCATCTGAAATCAATTGACGCTTCGCTACTTTGTTGCTCCGCTCATCTTTGGCAGTCACTGCTCCATCGCTTGAAATCTCTATTGATTGGCTAAGGCCGGCAAACCCACCTGACAATTGCATACTAACCGTCCATATACCTGAAAGTTCTGGAATTTGTTGCGAGGTCGGAAATGGTTTTGGACTTGGCAAAGGTTGCTGGGTCGGTGTTTGCTTACCGCAAGCCGAAAGCAAAATTGAGAAAAGCAAAACACTCCAAAGCAATATCATCTTCATCGTTTTCTCCTCTTGTTCAAAGTATACACTTACAAAGACGCCTTTATCTAAATTCTGTTCCCGTTTCTTAATTCTGATAGACGCTGATAGTTCCGGCTGGTAAAATTAGCTCATGCGAAAAGTAGCCATACTTGGAATCGGTCAAACAAAAATTGACGAGCAGTGGGACAAATCCCTGCGTGAGATCGGCGGCGAGGCCGCTTTTGCCGCCACGCAGGATGCCGGGATGGAGAAGGTCGATGCGCTCTTCGTCGGCAACATGCTCTCGCCAATAATTGATGGGCAAAATCAATTGGGGACATTCCTGGCAGACTGGATCGGACACTGGAACAAGGAAGCCGTCAAAATAGAAGCCGCCTGCGCATCGGGTGCCGCGGCGCTTCGCTCGGGACTGATGGCGGTCGCGTCGGGCGACATCGACTCTGCACTGGTGGTCGGCGTCGAAAAGATGACCGACAAGGCAGGCCACGACATCACTGCCGCGCTGGCCACAGCCGCCGATGCCGATTACGAAGTCGATCAGGGCGTGTCATTTGTCGGACTGAACGCGTTGGTGATGCGCCGCTACATGCACGAATTCGGCTGGAAACACGCTGACTTTGCACCTTTTTCGATCAACTCCCATGCCAACGCCATGCACAACCCATACGCACGTTTGCATGAGAAGATCACGCTGGATAAGTTCGAGAGATCTTCGATGGTGGCAACACCCATTAACCTGCTGGACGCGTCCCCCATCGGTGACGGCGCGGCCGCGGTCATTATCGTCCCGGCTGAAAAGGTCGCTTCGATGACCGGACGCCCGCGCATAGTTATCGCGGCTTCCGCATCTTCTACGGACACAATCGCGGTGCATT
The DNA here is from genome assembly GCA_021840275.1 of Chloroflexota bacterium. Lineage (GTDB taxonomy): Bacteria > Chloroflexota > Anaerolineae > Anaerolineales > Villigracilaceae > Fen-1038. The sequence goes on from JAKBYW010000316.1 coordinate 2,772, forward strand.
CGCGCAAAGATTCGTTGTTTTTGTCGGCCGCGTATGAATCTGCAAAACGATGCTATGAACTAGCAGGGATCACTAACAAAGATGTTGATATCTTCGAATTACACGATGCCTTTTCGATCATGTCCGCGTTGTCACTCGAAGCCTGCGGATTTGCCGAACGCGGCCAGGGGCCAAGACTTGGCCTCGACAACGCCATCACGGTCAAGGGTCCGATACCGATCTGTACGCGCGGCGGGCTGAAGGCGCGCGGACATCCCGTCGGCGCAACAGGCTTGTATCAAATTGTGGAAGTTGTCCAACAATTGCGCGGTGAATGTGGTCAAACCCAGGTGGACGGCGCAAAGGTCGGCATGGCGCAAAATATTGGCGGGAGCGGCGCCAGCATTATCACGCACATTTTAAAGGCGGAGTAAACGTGACAGAAAAAGTCTTGATTCTTGGGCATGCTTGCTCTATACTAATTACATATTGGTATTCGTAGAAAGGATTTGCCATGAAGAAGCATACCACGCCGCAACGACGAAAATTGAACCGACGAAATTTTCCCCACTACATGCGGATGATGGACGATAAGACCGGTGCCCTTGTCGGCCACTTAACCGATATCAGCACCGGAGGCTTCAAGCTCGACAGCCAGAAACCCATCCCGGCAAACATGGATTTCAATTTTCGCATCGAGCTGCCAAACGAATTCGCCAATAAGACCTTCATGGTTTTCAGCGCCAGCAGCCGCTGGTGCAAGCACGATCATATTGATCCGACCTCTTATAATGTCGGCTTTCAGATCATCAATATCGCGCCGGACGATCTGGATATCTTCGCCCAGATGTTTGAAAAATACGGCACGGAAGGCAAGAACGACAAACCCAATATCGATTATTTGTGGAAATAACGCATACCGTCATCGCATCCCGTTATGGAAC
>JAKBYW010000317.1:0-3682 GCA_021840275.1 Chloroflexota bacterium
ATGTCAACGTCAGACTTGATGAGTCCACGGCGGCAATCGTCCCACGGAAATTTTGGTGTTTGCCATGCTGGCCTGCATGTTCGGTGGCCTGCGCACCGGGCGTGCCGTGCGGCCCCGGTGTATTGTGCGGGCCGGGAGTCTTTGGCGCAGCAACTGTTGCAGCGGCCGGGCCAGCCACGGCCTGGATGGTAATTAGGGCCAGGCCGAGGGTGAGAGCCAGAATTGCAATAATGGTTTTCTTCATCATAAAATCTCCTTCTATGGTTCGTAGGTTATGGTCAAATCGATTGAGGTCTCATTGCCTGAGTGATCACTGGCAATGATCTCGATCAGGTTTGGACCTTCATCAAGCGAGACGGTATCTTTGAACTGCCCGCTCGCATCGACGATCAGGATATCGTCGTTGATCGTAACAACTGTATCGGGTGCGGCCAGCCCTCTGACTTCAATTTGCGGCGTGTTGACTACTGCGCCATCTTGTGGCGAAAGGATTTGCAGTGCGACTGTCCCGCTGACGGGTGCAGCCACGGCCGAGGTGGGCGGCGCCGGAATGGCAGTCGCACTCGGCAGGGGGGTGGTGGGAGAAATTTGGGTCGGCTGAAGCGTGGCTGGAACGACCGGAACGGTCGGGGCAAGTGTTGGTTGTCCTGGCCCACATGCCATCAGGGCAAGCAGCAGAAAAGAAAAAGCAAGGGTGCGTTTGATGTTTTTGGTTAACACGAATATAGTCTACTTGATTTAGCCTAAGCGTTGATTAAAATCATATATGAACATGACGCAATTATCCAGATAATGTTACTTCCCCAAGCCCTAAAATACTTGCATTTCTGTTTGTGAATGATATGTCGGGGATGGAAGATCAAGCCAACGGATGAGGTGATTGCTGGTTTGGTCCCCCTGCGGGCATCATGTATGACTTAGCCTAAAACAGACTGCCTCCCAATGCCGGGAGGCAGTTCCTTCTGAAATAGGATGCAAATTGCATCAGGTATAATCCTTTCATGCGAAGAGGCCTTCTGCTTTATAACCCCGCCGCGGGACGCGTGCCCGTGCGACCGTTTGTGCGCGGCATCATCCGTCCATTAAATGCGGCGGGCTGGCAGGTGGAAGTGGCCGAGACATTGAGCGGAAGTCACGCCACACAGGTCGCACATCAGGCCGCGGCGGAAAAATACGATGCGGTCTTCGCCATCGGCGGCGATGGAACCGTCGGGCAGGTCGCCAGCGGATTGATCCACACCGAGACCGCCCTGGCTGTTCTTCCCGCTGGCACAACCAACGTTTGGGCGCGCGAACTTGGATTGCCAACCTTCGATTGGTGGCACAACGGCGCGTTGAAAAAAAGCGCCAGCCTGCTGTCGGACGCATCCACGCGGCGCGTGGACGTCGGCCTGTGCAACGGACATCCGTTTTTGCTTTGGGCGGGCATCGGCCTGGATGCAATGACCGTTCATGCGCTTGAGCCGCGCCCGCGTTTCGTCAAGTATGTTTCGGTGCCGCAATATTTTGCCGCCACGGTGTGGAACGCCACCATTTGGCACGGCATGGACCTGCGAGTCTGGGCTGACGATCAGCGCGTGGATGGACATTTCCTGCTGGCCATTGCCACCAACATTCGACGCTACGTCGGCGGCATGGCTGTACTTTCACCGAACGCTTTTTTGGACGATGGCGAAATGGACTTGTGGCTGATGAGCGGCAACAACGTGGCCGATGCCTTTCGCCACTTCTTTGACCTGTTGGCGGGCCGCCATTTAACCAGCGACCAGGCACGCTGTTTGCCTTTCCACTCGGCGCGGATAGAATCAGATACGGCCTTCTCCGCTCAGGTGGATGGTGAACCCATGCTTGGCGGCGCGCAAGCTGAATTCAAAATTCAGAAACAGGCTTTGAAAGTTGTCATTCCGCCGAAGGCATTAGAATTGCTGAAAAACAATGCGGATAATTCTGAATAGAATCTTTCAAAAATTCACGATAAAGCCTCCAAGACATAAACATGAAACGATTCAATAAATTTCTTTCCAAAAACCCGCTGATCTTTTTATTGCTCGCCCTGCCGCTGACCCTCGCCGCGCAACTTGTGCATTGGTCGTCCATTGCAATCTTCATCTTGGCTGCCATCGGAATCATCCCGCTCGCATCCTACATCGGCGAAGCGACCGAAGACTTGGCATCCTACACTGACCCTCGTCTCGGCGCGTTGCTCAACGCCACGCTTGGCAACGCGGCTGAACTCATCATCACAGTTACCGCTGTGCAAGCCGGTCTGTTGGAATTGGTCAAAGCCTCCATCACCGGTTCGATCATCGGCAATCTTTTGCTCGTGCTCGGATTTTCAATTGTGGCTGGCGGCGTGCGTCATGGAACGCAAACCTTCAACAAAACCAACGCCAGCCGCAATGCGATCCTGCTCGTGCTGGCCGTGGTGACGCTGGTCATTCCGTCCGTGTTCAGCCAAAGCATCGTGGGCGCAGCCGCTGATTCAAAGGTCGAGGCGTTGAGCATCGGTGTGGCAGTCATTATGATCGCGTTATATGGTTTGGGATTGTTCGATGCCTCGCGTCCAAAAGAAAGTGCGCTCTCGCACACCATGCCCAAAAGCGAACTTCCCGATTGGACGCTGGCTCAAGCCATCCTCATCCTGGCCCTTTCCACAATTGGCGTCGTCTACTTGAGTGAGTCGCTTGTCCGCGTGGCTGAAGATGTGATCGTCGGTCTGGGTATATCTGAATTTTTCCTCGGCATCATCCTCGTGCCGCTGATCGGCAATGTGGCCGAGCATCTTGTCGCAGTGCAGATGGCGCTCAAAAATAAAATGGACTTGAGCGTTGAGATCGCGGTTTCATCCAGCCTGCAGATCGCGCTCTTCGTCGCGCCGCTTTTGGTTTTTATCAGTCTTATGCTCGGTCACCCGCTGCATCTCATCTTCAACAAATTTGAATTGCTGGCCTTGATGGCCGCCGTCGTCATTTCCGCCCTCGTCTCCTCCGATGGCGAATCGACCTGGCTCGAAGGCGCGGGACTGCTTGCAATTTATATTATTTTAGGATTGGCTTTTTTCCTGCTGCCATGAAAAGAGATTGGGGTTCCCTCTTCAACGTTTGGACTGTGGCGGGTGCGCTCTTGGTCACGGCGCTTCTGTTGTTTATCACGCTCATTTCAATCGGTTGGATGCGTCCGCGTCAGGGCTCGGCTGTGGGTTTTGTCCCCGCTGACCTGACCATTATCGCGCCCCCAACCGCCACCGCCATCCCGTCACCGACAGCGACTCCTGCGGGGACGGTCACACCGCCTGCTGGTCAATTTGCCATTGGCGCGTACGTACAGATCACCGGCACCGGCACTGACGGTTTGCGCATCCGCTCCGCCGCCGGATTAAACAGCGACACTGTTTTTCGCGGCGAAGAGTCTGAAACATTTCAAATCAAAGATGGCCCGAAGGAAGCAGACGGACATACCTGGTGGTATGTTGTCGCTCCGTACGATGCTACGCGCGCAGGCTGGGCCGCCGCCGATTTTCTGGCGGTTGTGCCTTCGCCGTAGTTAACCCCTCACTCCCAACCCCTCTCCCATTGGGAGAGGGGAGAAAAGACCATATGAACGAAAAAGCAACCGGCATTACAGCCAACAAAAAGACACGCGAATTTATCATCAACTGGAACGATGGTCACGTCAGCGTTTA
>JAKBYW010000318.1:0-3680 GCA_021840275.1 Chloroflexota bacterium
TGATGGGCTGGCTTACGCCCTCTCGCTGGCTGAAAAGCACCGACTGACCTACAAACAAATCAAGGAGCGCATCCGATCATGAAAGTTTTCCTGATGTATCCCGACCGGGATTTCGAAGCAAAGCAAAAACTTCCATTCAACGAAGCGGCATTGACCCAGGACTTGGAATTGAACACGTTGTTCACTGCAATGGCGCGGGGAGACGAATTTCCGTTCGATGTGGCAAAGCAAGCCATTTTGTCCAGTTTGGATTCGCCTGATGCCATCCGCTATCGCCAAGAGATTCTCAAGGATTGCCTGAAAAATCCCGCCATTGTGAGGGAAATCTACCGCATTCCGATAGAGTCAATTGAAAATAAACACAGGCATTGGATGGGAATTTTCACCAGATACCCAAGCGGCATATTGAACGGCGCAGTACAAATGCTGGAGATGTTCGTTGGCCTGCTCAAAAAATTAAAGCGGATTGCCGATGAGCATGCCGAAGAATTCGAATCGCCGGGCTTTCGAAAGTTCTTTGCGATGATCCAGCAGGAATTGGACGATGAATACTTTGCCGTTGTAGAAAATCATCTCAAGGTGTTGAAGTTTCGTAACGGCGTTCTCATCAGCGCTGAACTGGGAAAGGGAAACGAAGGGACGAATTACATCCTTCGCAAAACCAACTACAGTAACCAGAATTGGATAAAGCGCATCTTCGCGAGAAAATCGCCAATCTATTCCTGTACGCTCCATCCCCGCGACGAAGGCGGAGCGCGGGCGCTTGGAGATTTGAGGGACAGAGGCCTCAGCCTGGTGGCCAATGCAGTGGCCCAATCCGCCGACCATATTGATAGTTTTCTCAACAACCTGCGGCTGGAGCTGGCTTTTTATATAGGCTGTTTGAATTTATCCGAGCAACTTGCCCAGCTGAGAGAACCTATCGCGTTTCCCCAACCTGCGCCCTCTGGCGAGCGCCAACATTCGTTTACAGGCTTATTCGATGTTGCCCTGGCGTTAACCATGAAGCAAAAGGTTGTGGGCAACGATGTGACCGCCGACGACAAGGATCTCACCATCATTACGGGCGCCAACCAGGGCGGCAAATCCACTTTCTTGCGAAGCATTGGTCTGGCTCAGTTGATGATGCAATGCGGCATGTTCGTGCCAGCGGAATCGTTTTCCGCGAATCTGTGCAATGGCCTTTTCACACATTACAAACGGGAGGAAGACACATCCATGCAAAGCGGTAAGTTTGACGAAGAACTTGGCAGGATGAGCGTTATCGTGGATAACATAACGCCTAACTCTATAGTGTTGTTCAATGAGTCATTCGCCGCGACGAACGAAAGAGAAGGCTCGGAGATTGCGAGACAGATCGTGACCGCCTTGCTTGAAAAGAGTGTCCAGGTCTTCTATGTCACACATTTATATGAACTTGCGTACGGTTTCCATGCTAAGCGAATGGACAATGCCATTTTCCTGCGGGCGGACAGGCAGGACGATGGTCGTCGCACTTACAAATTGATCGAAGGGGAACCCTTGCAGACCAGTTATGGCGTGGATGCGTACAACAAGATATTTGGTTGATTGACTATGAAAAAGACATTAGATCAGCTCCGTTATTCTATTTTAAACCGTTTGAGAAAGGTCGTTTTGCCAAAGGATATGGAAACGTTTTTGTTGATTTCAACGGGTGCAATTTTTGGAGCCAATTTGAGATACTGGGTCGGTGGCTGGGCGGCCAGCCGTTTTGGAACTTCGTTCCCTTATGGGACTCTGATTATCAACCTGACCGGCAGTTTTATACTAGGCCTGTTCATAACGCTGGCTACCGAACGCCTATTGTTGGACCCGCGCTGGCGATTAGTAATAGCAATCGGCTTTCTCGGCGGATACACCACATTTTCGTCGTATACTTTTGAGAGCATGAGTCTGATACTCGATAATCAATGGATTCCCGGCTTGCTTAATCTTTTTGGGAGTGCCTTTTTGGGCGGGTTGGCGGTATTGATGGGCATTTTATTAGCAAGAGCAATTTAATTTCAAAGGAGGTAATATGTCACCGGAACAGTTGATGGAAAAGAAAGCCAAGCGGCTAAGCATTTATATCGGCGAAAGTGACCAGTGGCGCGGCAAGGCACTTTATGTCGCATTGTTGGAAACACTCAGGGCTCAAGGAATGGCCGGTGCAACCGTCTCGCGCGGTATGGCTGGCTTTGGCGCACATTCTGTGGTTCACACCGCCGCGATCCTGCGACTCTCGCTTGACCTGCCGCTGATTGTCAATGTTATCGATTCTCCAGAGAAGATTAATAATGTCCTCAAGGTCATTGCTCCAATGGTAGGTGAGGGTCTGATCATCCTTGAAGACGTTGAGGTGGTCAAATACACGCACCGCTATTTGAATCCCCTCCCAACCGATAAACCAGTTTCAGATGTTATGACCCGCAAAGTCATCACACTGATCGATACTATGCCGGTGGCTGAAGCCTGGGAAAAGATGCTCAAGCATTTGCTAAAGGCTTTGCCAGTTTTGAACAAGCACGGGGAGTTAGTTGGGATGCTGACCGATGAAGATTTGCTCGAACGCGCCGGACTGGAGCAACATCTCTCCGTTGCTGAGAGGCTGGATGAACAAACGCTTCAAGCAGAATTCACTACGTTGCGAAATAGCCCGCTCAAGGTTGGAACTGTGATGACGTCGCCCGCCATTACAGCATTGGGCAACGAATCCCTGGGCGTGGCTGCGGCGCGCATGGCAGAACACGGCATTAAGCGCCTGCCTGTGCTGGACGAAAATAAAAAATTGATTGGCGTGCTTTCGCGCGTGGATGTTTTGAAGCAGGTCATGAGCGAAGAGGCAAAGAAGAGGGCTGCAAAGGCGCCAAGTGGGGCAGCACGCACATTGGGCGAGATCATGCTCACCGACGTTCCCACCGTTCATGAGGATACCCATCTGGCTGACGTGGTAGCGCAATTCCTTGAATCCGGGAGCCGCCGCTTGATCGTCACCGATGACACAGGACGCCCATTGGGTCTGATCAGTGATGCGGATGCGGTGACGCGTGTCCAGCCTGGCGCGAGGCGAGGGGTTATGCAAGCCTTACGCGGTAAACATGTCACTCCCAACGAAAAGACAACCGCCGGCCAACTGATGTCTCACGAGGTTCTGAGTGGATCTCCCGAAACCTCCCTGATAGAAGCCGTGCACTCCATGCTTTCTAAGAAGCGTAAATGGATGGCGGTTTTGGATACAACAGGCAAGGCTATCGGGTTGGTGGATCGTCAGCTTTTGCTCAAGGCACTTTCAGGTCACTAATCCGCTCATACCGTTTTTGATTTACCAACTCGCCGCAATCCACATCAATCAGGTCCGGCTCTATTTGGACCGTCAAGCTGGTTGATCGAGCCATGGCTTCTGCAGTGTTGAGGGTTCGCGATAAAGGCCCGGCATATACTGCATCCGGTTTCCACTGCGCGGCAATCCGCTTGCCGGTAGCGTCGGCCTGCATCAGGCCGATTTTATCCAAAGGTACATCAGCGTGGCCGCGAAAACGTTCACTGCGATTCCACTCGGTCTGGCCGTGTCTAATCAGAATAATGTTTGTCATAAATTGGTTCCTTGTTTATTCCTTTGTTCATTGAGCAACCGCTCGGCGCTTTGACGTATCAAGCGATAGGAATGGTGTGTTACAGAT
>JAKBYW010000319.1:0-3649 GCA_021840275.1 Chloroflexota bacterium
CCGCAAGCGTCTGATCGAAGGCATCAACGGTTCGCTCAAACGCCTGCAGCTCGATTATGTTGACCTGATCTATTGCCACCGCCCCGACCCGACTACTCCCATCGGAGAGACCGTGTGGGCCATGCACAACATCATCGAATGGGGCAAGGCCATTTACTGGGGCACGTCCGAATGGGCCGCGTCCGAGATTGTGGCCGCCATCGAATTCGCCGACAGGAATCATTTGCACAAGCCAGTTGTCGAACAGCCGCAATACAATCTATTCGAACGCGGCCGTTTTGAAAACGATTACGTCCGTTTCTATAAAGAGTACGGCTATGGCTCCACCATCTGGAGTCCGCTGGCATCGGGTCTGCTGACGGGCAAATATAGCAACGGCATTCCCAGGGACAGCCGCGGCGCGCTCAAAGGTTACGACTGGCTCCAAAGCCATTTAACAGACCAGGAAAAGATCGCCAAGGTAAAAGCGCTCGAACCCATTGCCAGGGAACTTGGCTGTACACTCTCGCAATTATCTTTGGCGTGGTGTCTCAAGAATCCGTTCGTGAGCACGGTTATCACCGGAGCAAGCCGCATTGAGCAGGTACACGAGAACATGAAGGCGGCAGAAGTTGCGCCAAAGATCACGCCTGACATATTGGAACGAATTGATAAGATCTTCGGGGTCCAAAAGCATGAGGAAGATTAGATTCCAGCGGATATAAATTTGGAGAAAACACAAGAAAAATAGACGGCCTTCGCCGTCTATTTTTCTTAACTAACCCAAGCTGCTGTCTTCAAATTTCGGCAGCGAATTCATCGAGAACGCTTAACGCAAAGCCGCTAAGACGCCATGTTTTTTTTATTCTTTGTTTCGCCAAAATCATCGGATGAGCATTAGTAAATCTGGCAGGATAAGTTTACGAACCAGTCCAAACGCCAGAGGCAGCCAACGCTCCCCATGATCGCACAACATTCTGAACCATTGGCGACATTTATTTTCGCTCTTGATCCTGGAATTTACCAACCACAAAGTTCTGCTTTTGCGGTTTGGAAGTTCCATTTCCGAACTCCATAAACATGTACGCAAGAGGTTTATTGCTCTTTCCCGAAGAACATCGGGACGATGTGCGACTCTGCGGCTTTGCGTTGAATCTTTGTGGTAAGTGGCATCCTGAATTAACTATGGGGTGAATCCCCCATCAGCTTGGAAAAGGCGTGGGGCGAAACAGCAGGCCGAAAGCCCGGAAAGACCGCAGGATGAGTTTCAAAAGTTGGGGTGCAGGCCGAATTTACTTCCCATGCTGCCAAAGCGTACACTGTAATCAATCCTAAGAAAAGGAGGATGAGATGAACGCTCCTGAAGTAATGTTAGTCCTAGTTCTGTTCCGGCTGATCATCCCGTTTGGCACGCTCCTGATTGCCGGTGAATGGTTGATCCGCCGCGAACGCGCTCGCTATCACCGAATGTGAGGTGAGAGATGAACGATATCAATTCCCTGCTCGCGGTTGTGATCGGCCTGGCCCTGCGCTTTGCGATCCCGATCCTCATCACGGCATTGGCTGTGGCTTTCCTGCGTAAACTGGATGCCCGCTGGCAAGCCGAAGGTGAGAATATTCCGCTGGACGTGGAAACACCAAAGTGTTGGGAAACTAAAAACTGCACGTTGGAAGAACGCGCCAAGTGCGAGGCGGCTTCTTCTAACATGCCTTGCTGGCAGATAAGACGCCTGCCGAATGGCTATCTGCACGAGGAATGCCTCGATTGCGAAGTCTTCTATAAAGCGCCCATCCCGGTTTACGCATAAAAATTATTGAGGAGGTTGATTATGTTTTCCCGCATTGAACGCCTTTTGATCGCTGTAATGTTCGCCCTGTTGACAGCAGGCGCAACATTTGTTTTTGCCCAGGCCCAGGGTGGCACCCCGACAGCGCCGCCTGTCAACAATGTAAATGGGGATAATTGCGTGGCCTGTCATAAGGATGTTTATGATACATGGCAGACTGGCCCTCATGGTCGAGCGCTGACCGATCCCATTTTTGCCGCGGCCTGGGATGCGCAAGGCAAGCCGGGCGCGTGTCTGGTCTGCCACACCACTGGTTATGATCCAGCAACCGGCACTTCCCAGGCAGACAGCGTCACCTGCGTTGCATGTCACAACCCGATCCCGCCTAATCATCCGGTGGACAAGATGCCGATCAATAATACCCCGGAACTTTGCGGAAAATGCCATAGCGACCCACGCTTTGCAACTAATAACTGGAAGATGAGCGCCCATTATCAGCGCAGTATGACCTGCACAGTTTGTCATAATGCGCACACCGCCGGGATGAAGACTGTAGCAGGTGTCGCTTCTACAAATGGAGATGCTTCCGCCTTGTGCGAAAACTGCCACAAAGACGCGATGACCAACTTCCCGACATCCAAACATGCCGCGGCGGGTGTGACATGTGTCAACTGTCATCTGGGTTTCAACGTGGGCAACGCGAACACAGTTAATACCGACTTCGTTACGGCTCACAAGGCCCCGGACCATAGCTTCAAGCCCTCGCTGGATACTTGTAACAAGTGCCATGCAAATCAGATGCACGCTCCGGGTCAGGCGGTGGCTGCCTCAGCGATCAAGATCGAAGAGATTGGCGGAACCCCCACGCCGATGCCCACCGCAGTCGTGACTCCCATCCCGCCTGTTACCAATCAACCCGCACCGGTCAGCCCGCTTGGCTTCGCCAGCATGGCCGGTCTGATCGGTCTGGCTGGAGGCATGATACTTGCTCCGTGGTTGGAACGCATGTATCGCCGCCTCGCTAAAGGAGGCAGGAATGGCTGACGCAAAATTTTCACGTCGAGACATGCTCAAGGTTGCCGGGGTTGCCGCGGCAACAGTGATCGGTTTGCAGGTTGTGAAAGAAGCGAATGCAAACGAGTCAGTTCCGAGCGAAGCAAGCGGAAGCCGTCAGTGGGTGATGGTGATCGACCAGAATAAATGCAACGGTTGCGGATATTGTGTAATGGCCTGCCGCGCTCATAACGACATCTCACCAGAGATCACCTGGAATCCCGTCCTTGAGACGGGACAGGTGGGCGATAAGAAAACTTATTTGCCGCGTCCTTGCATGCAATGCGCAAAGGCTCCCTGTGTGGAAGTCTGCCCTGTGGGAGCGTCCTATTATCGCCCCGATGGAATTGTGATGATGAACTATGATCGCTGCATCGGCTGCCGATATTGCGAAGTGGCCTGCCCGTATGGTGCGCGTTCATTTAACTGGAAATCATTCGACGGTCCGAACCCGGCCGTGCCGGAGTGGGGAGAACCGGAAGTTTCGCGCCGCCCACGCGGGGTCCCGGAAAAGTGCGCGTTCTGTTATCAGCGTATCGACCGCGGTCTTGCTCTGGGACTCGTTCCCGGCGTGGACCCGGATGCGACTCCCGCCTGTGTCGGCGTCTGCCCGACCAGTGCGCGCGTCTTCGGCGATTTGAACGATCCCAATTCGCCGGTCAGCATACTCTTGCGCAATAATCCGCATTTCCGCTTGCGCGAAGATCTGGGTACAGGTCCGCGCGTTTACTATCTGCCCGCTGTGGCGGAGGGTTAACATGAAAATCATCAGGATCAAATCCTTCCTTGCACCGACCTGGGACAAGTGGCTCAGTTTTCTGAGTTTATTC
>JAKBYW010000320.1:0-3633 GCA_021840275.1 Chloroflexota bacterium
CCAACGCCTTCGGTCAGGGCGTGTCGGTCACACCCATCCAACTGATGATGGCCGCCTCGTCCGTAGCCAACGACGGCCGAATGGTCGCGCCGCATGTGTTATACGCCATGCTGCGCGACGGAAGGCAATACAATGTCTCGGCACAGTATGCCGGTTCACCCATCACAGTCAATACTGCCCACACGCTTAATCAAATGCTGGCGGTCTCGCTTGAGAACGAGGCCTCCGGAGCATTGCTGCCCGGTTATCGCATTGCCGGAAAGACCGGTACGGCCCAGATCCCAACTCAGTTTGGTTACGACAGTACCTACACAAACGCGTCCTTTATCGGCTGGGGCCCGGTGGATGATCCCAGGTTCATGATCTACGTCTGGCTCGAAAAACCATCTGCTTCCATCTGGGGTTCAGACACCGCCGCCCCGACTTTTGCGCAGGTGGCGCAGAAGGCTGTGCTCATTCTCAACATCCCGCCCGACAATATTCGGAATCAGATCGCGAACGTGAAACCATAATGCTCACACTTGCAGACGCAATCGAAGCGCTTACCAATGTTCGAATTGATGCCGCCGCGGTCATCACCGAGGCAGCCATTGATTCGCGCCAGGTCATTCCCGGCTCGCTGTTCGTCGCGCTCCCCGGTGAAAACGTGGACGGTCATGACTTTATCGCGGACGCATTTCGGCGCGGGGCATCTTTTACTTTAACCCAGCGCGATATGAGCGCCTCGTACCGGACCCTTGACTTACGCGGCGGTTTACAAACCGACTCTCCCGACCTAACGCCTCCCCTCTGTCTGCGCCTGGACAACACACTCTCGGCCCTGCAACAGATCGCGCGCTTCTGGCGCCGCAAACTCGATCTGCGCGTGATTGGCATCACCGGCAGTGTTGGCAAGTCCACCACGAAAGAGGTCATCGCCCAGGTTCTGAATGAACGTTATCGCACGCTCAAGAGTCCGGGAAATCTCAACAACGAGATCGGACTCCCTTTAACGATCCTCCGCCTTGGGTCCGGATACGAACGAGCCGTGCTCGAAATGGGATTCTATGTCCCCGGCGAGATCGCCTTTCTGTGCGATATCGCCCAGCCGCAAGTCGGCGTCGTTACCAACATCGGCACAGTCCATGCCGAACGCGCCGGTTCGCAGGAGGCTATCGCGCGCGGAAAATCCGAACTGGTGCAAAGTTTACCTGCCGCGCCGGAAGGCACGGCCATTTTGAATTTTGACGACCCATTCGTGCGTCACATGGAAGAAAAAACAAAAGCCCGCGTTTTCTTTTACGGACTTTCTCATGAAGCCGACTTGTGGGCCGATGGCGTCGAAGGTCTTGGCCTGAACGGCATTCGCTTCCGTTTACACTACAAATCTGAAACGATGCACTTGCACATTCCAATGATCGGACGGCACTCGGTGGAAACCGCATTGCGCGCCGCGGCGGTCGGGTTGGTGGAAGGTTTGAACTGGCACGAAATCATCAGCGGTTTGCGACGAGGGCATTCTCAATTGCGTCTGGTGGCGGTTCGTTCTGAATCGGGCGCGCTGATGTTGGATGATACGTACAATGCTTCTCCCGAATCCATGATGGCTTCGCTTAATTTATTGAGTGAACTCGAAGGCCAGCGCAAGATTGCCGTGCTGGGCGACATGCTCGAACTGGGGCCCTATGAACGGCAAGGGCATGAGATGGTCGGCCTGCGCGCCGCGCAGGTCGCGGACCTGTTGATCACCCTCGGCCCGCGTGCGCACATGTATGCCGAGGCTGCCCGCCGCACAGGCATGAAGGCATCCAAGATTATTGAGTTTGAAGAGATTGGCCCCGTGATTGATTGGCTAAAAAGGAATTTATCGCCACAGGACGCGGCGCTCCTAAAAGGATCACACGGTCTGCGCATGGATCGCATCATCGCCGCCATGGAGGTATGCTCATGAAACAGGCCGCTTTATCTTTGAGCCTGGCGGGGCTGGCGTATCTAATGACGGTTATTTGGGGAGGGCCCTTACTGCGCATTCTTCGTCATTTCAAGATTGGCAAGATTATCCGCACGGAGGAACCCGGCCATCATGATGTGAAGATGGGCACACCGACCATGGGCGGTGTGATGTTCGTGTTGCCCGTGTTTTTATTGACATTCCTGCTCAACGCGGTAGCCTTGATCGGCTTCATACAAAGCGGCCTTGGGCGCTCCGTGCTGGTGCCGATGATCGTAATGGGTGCCTTTGCAATACTTGGCGCGGTGGACGACTGGCAGGGCATTCGAGGCGAACGCAAAGGCGAAGGGATGCGCGCCCGCACGAAATTTCTGTTTCAAGTTCTTTTCAGCCTTGGCACCGCCTGGGTCTTGAAATATATGCTGGGTGTACCGGATCTGTTCATTCCCGGTATCAAAGGCTTCTTTGAATTGGGCTGGTGGTATGTGCCGGTGGCGGCCTTCATCATCGTCAGCATGTCAAACGCAGTCAACTTCACCGACGGTTTGGATGGTCTCGCCGGTTTGATCGCGGCCACAGCCTTCGCAGCGTATGGCATGATCTCGCTCAACCAGGGACAGTTCTATCTGGCGCGATTTTGCTTCACAGTGGTCGGCGCCTTATTCGGCTTCCTGTGGTTCAACGTCCATCCGGCGGAATTATTCATGGGCGATACCGGCTCACTTGCCCTCGGTGCAACATTGGCCGTGGTGGCTTTGATGACCAGTCAATGGGTGGTTCTGCCCATCATCGCCATCATTCCGGTCAGCGAAGTATTGAGCGTTGTGATCCAGGTTGCTTATTTCAAGCTGACAAAAGGCAAACGCTTCTTCAAGATGGCGCCCATTCATCTGCATTTTGAACTGCTCGGCTGGAGCGAAACGCAGGTTGTGCAAAGATTCTGGCTGATCGGTCTGATGGCCGCCATGATTGGCGTTGGACTCGCGTTGGTATAAACGATGAGAAACTGGACCGGCACGCGCGTCGTCATTTTGGGAGCCGCCCGACAAGGCGTGGCTTTGGCGCGCTGGCTGATGAAACATGGCGCGATTGTGACTCTCAGCGACAAACGCGCCGAGTCCGGACTCGTTTCTGCACGCGCGACTTTGAGTGGACTGCCGATTAAATGGGCGGTCGGCGGCCATCCGCTCGAACTGCTCGATCACGCTGACGTGTTAGCTCTCTCCGGCGGCGTGCCGCTCACCCTCCCCATCGTGAACGAGGCCGTCAAGCGCGGCACCGAGCTTTCCAACGACACACAAATTTTCATGGAAGCTGTTCCATGTAAAACGGTCGGCATCACAGGCTCGGCAGGCAAAACGACGACTACGACACTGGTTGGCAACATGGCTGTTGAATGTTATAAGTTTAAGGTTGAAAGCAACTCGCAACTTTCCAACCTTCAACCTTCAAACCGCGTGTTTGTTGGCGGCAACATCGGCGACCCGCTTATTAATTATGTGGACGAGATGAAAGCAGACGATCTCGCCATCCTTGAAATTTCATCTTTCCAACTTGAGCAAATGACCATCTCGCCTAATATCGCCGCGATCTTAAACATTACGCCAAACCACCTCGATCGTCACGGCACGATGGAAGCTTACACCGCGGCCAAGGTACGCATATTGGAATTTCAATCAGAGAAGGATATTGCCGTGCTTGGC